>CALLDH010000024.1 GCA_937998345.1 uncultured bacterium
GCCGGAGAGCACGTCGAAGAGCTCCTCGTCGATGCCGCCCTGACGGACCCGGTGGAACGTTCCCTGGAGATTCTCCAGCAACTCGTCGATGTTCTTGTCCGCGCGCTCCATGGCCGCCAAGCGACTCGCGTTCTCGCTCGCGAGGGATTCGGCGCAAGCCCGGAAGAGGGAGACGAAGACGTATTCGCGAATGAGCGCCCGCAACGCCCCGGTGCCGCTGCCCATGACCTGGGGCAGGTTCCTGGTTGGCCAGGTAACCCCGGCCAGATCGTCGCGCCAGGCCTGGTCCAGCGGTAGCAGTCGCTGACGGACGGGCGCGTAAGCCGCTCCGGACGTCGGGCGGTTGTAGAAGAGATGGAGCTCGCCGACTTCACGGTCACCGCGAAGCGCTTCGCTCTCCAGGAGAATCTGTCCGATGAGAGGGGTGATGGCCTCGACGGAATTCGGCACGGCGTAGATTCCTGCCAGCAGCAGATCTGCGTCCGCCAGGCGCGCATGAACGCGCTCACCAACGGCCCATACCTGGGCATCCCCAGGCAAGGCCGCGAGGGCCTCGACCGCGTACTCGGCAACCACCTCGTTGAACTGGCCCACCAGCCCCTGGTCGGAACCGAACACGACCGCCCCGATCACATCCCCATCGGCTCTGGCCTTGCCTGCTGACAAGAAGGCCCCTGGCTCGCTTTCCCGAAAGCAAGCGCGGAGCCCCAGCTCCACCGTCCGGTAGTAGTCGCCCAGTGCGCGCACCGATTGCTCGTATTGGCCGATACTCGAGGCGGCCAACGCCTTCATCGTGCGGACGACCGACTGGAGGTCGCCAGCACTGTCGATCTTCCTGCGCAGGCTCGCCGGCGTGTCGCTCACGGCTTTGGTTCGCGTGCCGCATCCGACGAGAACGCTTCGAGAGCCTGGCGCCCGATTTCGACGATCGTTTCGCGATCCTCGCCGCTCAACTCGTCGGCGGATTCCAAGCGCTCGCGCAGCTCGGCCGGAAGGTTCTCCGCCGCCTCGCGAACGGCCTGCTCGGCATTGGCCATCCGTTCGAGCGGCACCTCGTCGAAGAGTCTCGCGGTCAACGCCAGCAGCACGGCGATCTGCGCCGGCATGGACACGGGGGACAATTCTGGCTGCTTGAGGCTGGCGCGAATCCGCCTTCCGTGCTCAATCACCTTGCGGGTGTCTTCATCCAGACGCGCGCCGAACCGGGCGAAGGTCTCGAGCTCCTCGAACTGAGCGAACGCGAGCTTCAGATCGCCCGCCACCGCGCGGTAGGCCGCCCGCTGCGCTTTTCCGCCGACGCGTGACACGGATTTCCCGACATCGACCGCCGGCAGCACGCCCAGTTCGAACAGCGACGGCGAAAGGTAGATCTGCCCGTCGGTGATGGAAATCAGGTTGGTCGGAATATAGGCGGAGATGTCCTGCGCTTGCGTCTCGATGATGGGCAGGGCAGTCAGCGAGCCACTACCGCGTTCCTCGCTCAGGTGTGTCGCACGCTCCAGCAGGCGCGAATGAATATAGAAGATGTCGCCCGGGAAGGCCTCGCGACCGGGCGGACGGCGCAGCAACAAAGACAGCTCGCGATACGCGCGTGCATGATGCGTGAGATCGTCGTAGACGATCAGCACGTCGCGGCCGGCTTCCATGAAGTACTCCGCAATGCTGGTCGCGGCGTAGGGAGCGATGTAGGCGAGACCCGGCGGATCGTTTCCTTCGGTGACGACCACCACCGTGTATTCCATCGCGCCCTTCTCCCGCAAGGTCGCCAATGTCTTCGCCACGGCGGACGCCCGCTGGCCGATGGCGCAATACACACATACGACATTCTGGCCCGGCTGATTGAGGATGGCGTCGATCGCGATCGCAGTCTTGCCGGTCTGCCGGTCCCCGAGAATCAGCTCACGCTGTCCACGTCCGATGGGAATGAGCGCATCGACGACCTTGAGCCCGGTCTGGAGCGGAACGGTGACGGGTGCGCGGTCCATGATGGGCGCAGCAGGGCGCTCGATGGGCAAGCGCCGACTCGCGTCCACCGGCCCCTTGCCATCGAGTGACCGACCGAGCGGATCGATGATGCGTCCCAGCAAGCCGTCTCCCGCGGCCACGTCCATGACCCGACCCGTGCGCTGGACTTCATCGCCTGCGTGCAAATGCCAGTATTCGCCCAGCAGCACGACACCAACCTCGTCCTCGTCCACGTTGAAAGCGATGCCCGATACGCCGCCGGGAAACTCCACGATCTCGTCGACGCCCACGCCGGGAAGACCGGAGACCTTCGCGATGCCCGTGGAGACGTTCGTGACCGTGCCCACCTCGCGGGGCTCCAGCCGCGGCACGAATCCTTCGCGCGCCCGGCGCAGGCTCGTGAACGCGCGCTCCAATGCCGTCTCCAGGGTCTCAGGCCCAGGGCTCATTGGCTCGCTTTCGGCTTTGGCTCAGTCTTGCGCTCACCGGATGCCTCAAATCGGACTTGTTCGTCCAGAAGCTCCTTGACACCCTCCTCCAGCGACCGAAGGTAATCCGAGATGCTCCAGGCCACCTTCTGTCCATTCGAGGTCAGCTCGATCCCGCTCACGAGCTCCGGCGCGGTCTCGAACTGGACAGCGACCTCGAGCGAAACGCATTCGTTGAGCGCCTGGCGTACTGCAGCGCGTTGCTCCGACGACAGCTCGTAGGCGCTGCGCACGATGGCCGGCGCCGACGATGCCGACAGGGCGGTGACGAGACCTTGCTTCGCCTCATCCCGCAGGTCTCGAAGACGCCGCGTGAACATCGCGCTCATGCGTTCTTCCAGCGTCGTCCCAGCGAGGTCCTTCAGCGTCTTTCGCGCGATCGCAAACACCTCCCCCTGGGCACGGCGGCTGATGGCTTCATTCAGGCTGCGGGCTTCGCTTCTCAATGCTTCCTGGCCCTTCGCCCTCCAGGCCTCGGCCGCCTGCCGTGCTTCGCCCAGAAGCCGCTCCCGCTCGGCTTCCGCCTCATCGGCCACCTGCTTCATGAGTTCAGCCCGCTGTCGAGCAAACTCCTCGTTCTTCTTCTCGAACCTCGCGCGCTCCTGCTCGGCTTCGGTTCTCTTTGCATCGGCGTCCGCCAGCTCCGCAGCGATCCGCTTCTCCCGCGCATCGATCGCGCGGAGAATCGGCTGGTAGAGAAAGCGCTTCATCAACCACACCAGAATGAGGAAGTTGAGCGCTTGCGCACCGACGGTGAACCAATCGACGAGCATCGACTACTTTGCCACGGTTTGTGCGATCACGTAGTTCCAGAACGGGTTGGCGAAAACGAGAATCATCGAGACCACGAAGCAATAGATGGCCGTGGACTCGACCATCGCCAGACCGACGAACAGCGTGCGCGTGATCGTGGCCGAGGCGTCGGGCTGCTGCGCCAGCGCACCCAGCGCCGCCGCGACCGCGCGCCCTTCGCTGAATGCCGGCCCCATGGTGCCGAAGCCCGTGGTAATTCCGGCGATGACGATGGACGCCACCGCGATTGTCGTCATGCTGTCCATGCTGCCCCCTTCGATTCCTGACGTTGTTCCTTCACTGGACCGCCTCTGCTTCGGGTTCGGAGCCACGCTCGCGAACTCGCGTGGCGGCTGCGATGTAGACCGTGGCCAGAATGAAGAAGATGTAGGCCTGCACCATGCCGGTCAGCAGACCGAGCGCCGTCATGATGATCGGAAAGATGAAGGGCGTGATGCTGAGAAGAATTCCGAGGATCATCGTCCCGCTCATCATGTTTCCGAACAGCCGGACCGCCAGGGCC
>CALLDH010000025.1 GCA_937998345.1 uncultured bacterium
GTGCTGGCCACCGGTCACGACGCAGTGAAAGAACGTCTGGCGGCCGGCGGCTTTCAACTGACGGACGGCGTCCATTTCGAGGAGGTACTGGGCCAAAGGCTCGAAGCTGCCTTGGCCGTTGTCGACCACCACCGCTTTCTCCTCGTCCTCGAGCAGGATCTCGAGAAGCTCATCGAAGCGTCTACGATTGATTCGCCGGTCCTCATCAAGGAGATCGATGCGCTGGACGCGAAGTCCGGAATACCGAGACAAGGTCTTGTTCGACGCGTCGCACTCGACGCACAACGGATCGTCGGTTCGCGATCGCAGGTACTGCGCGAACCAAGAGGCGACCAACGATTTTCCGATTCCGCCTTTTGCCTGAATGACGCAATGAAACTCGCTCATGGCTCACTCCTGTCGGCTGAGCCGAAATGCGAAGATGGCGCCCTCATTCGAGCTCCAGCTTGGGAAGATTTCGGCGGAGGTTGTTCCTGACGTACTCAATACTGGACGTCGACGCGGTGGACGCGCGCTGCGGCCGATCGCTGATGTCCGGCTTGGCCAGAACTCCGAGCTCACCTGCGGGCTCGTTCGGTCCGAGGCCATGTTTTCGGACCTGCCTGTAGAACGATGTGTAGCAACCTGGGTACGGCGGGCTGGCATCGCGGTAGGCCCGCCATACTTCCTTGATGTGATAGCCAAGGCGTAGATAGCCCTCGATCGCATCTCGATGACACGAGAAGTAGACGCGAGGTGGCGCACCTTGCAGTGCCTGCGGACCTGGTAGTGTTGCTTTGGGCAAACCGTCTCCCTTCCTAGTTATCGGTTTTGCCCCCCGAAAAGTTGCGCGGGATTCGGTATGCTAGGTCACAGGAACTTCTGTTTCCGGACCTCGGCGATAGGAATCGCGCTTGTGCGTTGCGTGGTGTTGCGCGTTCTTGCGCGGAGTGGATTGGCACGCGCGGCCGATTGCATGATCGATCCCTTTGTTGCACTCCGTTCCGCGATGTTGCGTGATGTTCAGCCTCTTCCACCGACATTGCCGCAGTTGGGCAGGGCAAGATGTGGGATTGTAAGACATCGAAGATGTCCCAATCCCCGCGTGCCGCGCTCAACGCCTTCGGCTTATTCGCGGCGGGACAACGACACGATGAAAGCGAGACAAGGGTGGCACCGGTCGAAGGACGCAAAACGGTTCGAACCCCGACATCTGCCTCCGGGGGGCGTGCGACGTAATGTAGTGACTGTTGAGCATGCTCGCGGCGATTCGGAGACGTTCAGGTCGTTCCCGCTTGCAGTGGCGAGACTCCGGGCGCAGCATTGTTCCACCGGTCATGGACGTCACCGCCTCTCGCGCTGCCCTAGACAGCCCTCATGCCAGCGCAGTCGCCCCGGAATCGTTCGAGCCGCGCAGCCATTTCTACAGCCGCGTTCTCAACGCGCAGATTCACCCGCTGGTCTCTTTCTTCCTGCGGTTGTCAAATCGGCGCATCGTAAAACGTTACTGCCATCTCAATCCGAGAGTCGACCCCGAGTATTTGACCAGTGTGTTGAGCTACACCCCCAAGCACTTCAGGTGGGCGGGCGCGGACCTGTTCTGCACGACGACGGCTGCAGGCAACAGGCGGCTGGTCGTGATCGAGACCAACTCCTGCCCTTCCGGCAACAAGTCGATGCCCATCCTTTCCGACGACGATGAGCAAGCCGGCTACCGAAAGCTGATTGAAACGGCCTTTCTTCCCCTCATCTCGAAACGCAAGGCCGCCTCCGGAGCGTTGGCGGTCCTTTTCGACAAAAACTACATGGAAGCGTCTGGCTACGCCGCTGTCATCGCCGATCTGACGGGCGAAAACGTGTTCCTCACCCCCTTTCCGGACAAGGCAGAAGACCCGCCGGCTCGATTTACGGACGGCTTGCTCGAAGTGCGAGACGCCGAGGGTCAATGGAGGCCGATTCGTGCGGCATTCCGCTATGTGACGCAAAAGCCTTGGAATCGAATACCGATTCGGACACGCACCCGGGTTCTGAATCCAGTGGTGACCTGTCTCTCGGGCGGGCGAAACAAGCTCGTCGCGATGAAGGCCTACGAAATCTACAACGCCGAGCTAGAGGCGTCCGGCCTTCAGATCCGAACGCCTCAAACGATCGGTGACGTAACCAAGGAGGAGGTGCCCCTCTGGGTCCAGCGATTTGGCGGGCATGCGGTCGTCAAGGTCCCGTACAGCAACGCGGGACAGGGCGTCTTCACGATCGTCAATCAACGGGAGCTCGACCGCTTTATGGAGATGGAGGACTCGTATGACCGCTACGTCGTCCAGAGCCTCATCGGGAACTACGTCTGGAGCTCGGTCGAGCGCGCGGGGCGCTTCTATCACGTCGGCACCATCCCGGATCGGCACGGTCACATTTATGTCGCGGATCTCAGAGTCATGGTGTGTGGCGGCTCCAATGGCTTTCGGCCTCTCGCCGTGTACGCGCGCCGTTCGAGAAAACCGCTTCCCGCCGAGCTCGATGACGGACAGTCCTCGTGGGACGTCCTCGGCACCAATCTATCGGAGCGCCAGCCCGATGGGTCCTGGGCCGCGTCGACGGACCGACTCCTGCTAATGGACCGTCGCGACTTCAACACGGTCGGGATTGGAGCCGACGACCTCATCGAGGCCTACATCCAAACGGTACTGGCGACGATCGCCATCGACAAGATGACGGCTACCCTCCTCACGCAGAAAGGCGGCCTCCGGCGCGGCCTGTTCCGCTCCCTGGACGACGATCCGGCGCTTCTCGAAGAGATCAAACGCGGCGCGCGTGGGAGCAAGACGGTTGTGCCCGACGCCCCGCGCGACTGACGATCAAACGAGGCGCTCGAAGGCTTCGATGACGGCAGCGCTGAAGTCCCGTGCGTAGAGGCGCTCACTCGGATAGATGCCACCGGGACTGAACACGTTGAGCTCGAGAATCTTTCCGCCCACGAAATCCACGCCAACGTGGACCAGACCCTCGCGCTCGAGGTACGGCGCAATCTCAGCCACGGCCTCCCGCATCGAAGGGCTGACCTCCACCGCTCGCGCCGTGCCACCCGCGTGCAGGTTGCTTCGAAAGTCATTCTGACTGGGCACGCGGCCCACGGCGGCCGCTCGGCCATCCAATTCGACGATCTCGCCGCCTACGACCGTCACCCGGACATCCCCGTGCTCCGCACCCGGCACGAACTCCTGCACCATGGCGTACCCTTGGCGAAGCACCACATCGATGATCTGTCTCGTGTTCGCGCGCGATCCCCCAGGATCCAGCGAGAATACGTCCCGCCCTCGCGTTCCGTCGAGAGGCTTGACCACGATGCGAGCCGACTCCTGTTCGAGAAATCGCTCGATCGCCGCGGGGTCTCGGGTCACCAGCGTTCGGGGCGTCAGGCTGGGAGGCAAGTCCAGAAGTGACAACTTCGTGAGCGCTCGCGAAAGTCCCCTCGGGCTGTTGATGACCCGGACCCGACGTTCGTCCAGGCGCTCCAGAAAGCGAAGTGCAGCAACGTGTTGAGCGCGACGCGAGGCGTCCCGCCCTGGATTGGTTCGAACGATGCAGAGGTCATGATCCTCGAGCGACTGGCGCGACGCATTTCCGGACGAGAGTTGTGAGACCAAGCCAGCGGGGTCGTTTTCGGTTGGGGCGCAGCCCTGCGCGAACAACCGACCGTCCTCCCCCGAGCTCAAGTCCCCAACGCCAAAGACCAGAACCTCGTGCCCGCGGCGCTGCGCTGCGCAGATCAGGAGCGTCGTCGTCTGTTCGACGGAAGGCTCGCGTCGGTCGTTCACGACGAACCCGATCCGCATCAACGACTCACTTCGAGTGTCGCGCCACCTGGGACACGTCGTTGGAAACCGTGCTCCTCGGTCGCGACGACCCCGAGATGCAGGATACGTGCACCGGTCTGCCCGACCGGGTTGACGCTCTTTCCAATCACAATACCGTCCTCCGGGGCGTGGTACTCACGGATCACATCGCCGAAGGCGTTCCGAAGCATGGCGACCCGCTCGCCTTGGCTAACCCGATCGGTGGGGCGCGGAAGCACCTCGAGGAGGCCACCCCGATCGCTGTACATCCAGTAGGATCGTTCGCACAGCACGGGTTCCGGGCCCTCGGCGAC
>CALLDH010000026.1 GCA_937998345.1 uncultured bacterium
ATGTCCAAAGCGCTGACCAAGGCACCCGTTGCCGAACGCCAGGCACAACCCGTGGCTGCGACTGCGGTGGCGAGAGACTGGCAGCCGAGTGCGGCTCCTCCGAAAGCTGCGCCGTCGGTCGCGCCTGGAACGCCGGAGTACGATCGCATGCAACGTAAACGTGAGCTTCTGGAACGGACGCTTGGCGGTCGATCCCAACGGCCTGCTCGACGAGGCCGGCCAGTCCGCTCGATGCCCGCCCCAACTGTGAAGATTGGCCACAAGACCGCGCTGAGGGACCTGACGCGATCGCTCAAGCAGACCGCCGTGCTCACCGGTGGTGTCGACCGCGCAGCGCATCACATCGAGAACGCCCGAGTGGCCGAGGCCGATGGAGATCTCGCGGCGGCGGCGACCGCGCTGCGAATGGCAATCGCCCTCGATTCGAACAGCGCCGAGCTGCAGCAACACTACCAGCGCGTCAACTCCCACTTGCGGGTTCAACTCCTCGACATCCACCGGGACCAGGCCAAGTACGAGGAAGACAACAATCTCTGGGCGGCTGCGAGCATTTCATGGGCGAAGGTGGCGGAGGCCGCGCCGGACGATCCTCTAGCCCCACGCCGGGCGGCGAAAGCGATCATGGCCGCCGGCGGCGACCTACGAAAAGCACGCGATTTCGCCCTCAGGAGCCTCGAGCTGGCGCCGGATTCCCCAGAGACGCGGGTTCTGCTGGCCCGCATTTACATCGGAGCGGGCATGGATGCGAGCGCCGCAAAAGAGCTCGATGAGGCTGCAAAGCTGGACCCGGGGCACGAGATGGTGAAAAATCTTAGGAAGCAGCTCGGGGGATGATGTGAACAACGCATCTGAGCGCTTGGAAGTGGGGCATGGAAAGAGTCATCGGGATTGACCTAGGAACCTTCAACTCGTGCGTCGCCGTGGTCGAAAGCGGAACGCCCGTGGTCATCGCAAATCGAGGGGGCTACAAGGTCACCCCGTCGATGGTGGCCGTGACCGAAGGCGGCAAGCGTTTGGTGGGCCACATCGCAAAGCGACAGGCCGTTACCAATGCCGAGAACACCGTGTTCGCTGCGAAGCGTCTCATCGGCCGGAAGTGGGACACTCCCCAGGTCAAGAACGCGATCCAGACGTGCCCGTTCCACATCGTGGAGGGCCCGCATGGCGACTGCCGCATCAAGATGCGCGACAAGGTCTACAGCATACCTGAGGTCAGCGCGATGGTTCTTCAAGAGATGAAGATGGTCGCGGAGGACTATCTCGGCGAAGAGGTGAACAAGGTCGTCGTCACGGTGCCCGCGTACTTCAACGACAACCAGCGGCAGGCGACCAAGGATGCGGGCGCGATCGCCGGCCTCGATGTGATTCGCATCATCAACGAGCCGACCTCTGCTGCGCTCGCGTACGGCTTCGGGAAAAACATCGATCGCACCGTTGCCGTGTTCGACCTCGGTGGAGGCACGTTCGACATTTCGATCTTGGAGATTGCAAGCTCTGGTGTGTTCAAAGTTCTCAGCACGGCCGGCGACACGTTCCTTGGCGGCGAAGATTTCGACCAGCGCGTGATCGACTGGCTCGTCGAAGGGTTCCAACACGAGCACGGGATCGACCTTCGGCAGGACCGCATGGCCTTGCAACGCCTCAAAGACGCTGCCGAGAAGGCCAAGTGCGAGCTTTCGGCGGTGACCGAGACCGAGGTGAACCTGCCTTTCATCATTTCCAGCGTGCGCAATGAGGCGCTCCACCTTCAGAGGCTGCTCACACGGGCGACGCTCGAGGAGCTCACCGCAGACCTCATCGACCGCACCGTTCAGATTTGCGAGCTCACGCTCGGCGAGGCAGGCCTCGAGAAGGACGAGCTCGAGGACATCATTCTGGTCGGCGGCATGACCCGCATGCCGAAGGTCCAGGAGCGTGTCAGCAAGTTCTTCCAACGCGACCCCTGCAAAGGTGTCCATCCCGACGAAGTGGTCGGGCTCGGCGCTTCGATCCAGGGTGCAGCGCTGGTCGACGATTCTCCCGAGATGGACATGGTCCTCCTCGACGTCACGCCGCACACGCTCGGCATCATGGTCGTCGGCGGTTACTTCGAAGAGCTCATTCCGCAGAACACCACCGTTCCCACTTCTCGCAGCAAGCCGTTCACCACGGTGCGGGACAATCAAACGGCGGTGAAAATTCTCGTCTTGCAGGGTGAGTCGCGACGTGCCGAAGACAACGAGCTTCTCGGCGAGTTCATTTTGACCGGTCTTCGGCGGGCTTCGGCCGGCCAGGTCGAGGTCGAGGTGACCTTCGAGATCAACGCCGACGGTATCGTCAGCGTCCACGCCAAGGACGTGGAGACCGGCAAGGAGCAGTCGATCACCGTGACGGCGACGAGCGGCCTCACTGAGGACGAGATCGACGAGATGATGGTCGACGCGTCGGACTTTGCGATCACGCGTCGCGAAGACGAAGCCACCGAGCAGGTCAGGCAGGAAGCGGAAACGCTCATCGCCGAGATCGAGCGCCTTTTCCCAGAGGTCGAGTCGATCGTAGCGGGTAGCGACTTCGGGCGCGATGCCATCGACAAGGCCAAGGGCGTCGTCGACAACGCGCGCACCCTGCTAGAGCATGGCGATATTGCCGGGCTCAAGGAGGAGCTCGAGTCGCTCGGCCGAACACAGCGCATGTTCAAGGGCGTGGTCGGCAAGTCGGCTTGA
>CALLDH010000027.1 GCA_937998345.1 uncultured bacterium
CTCGCTCAACAGGGCCTGGTCGCGCTGACCGCCCTACTCGCCAGCATCGGTGCCGCCGGCATCCCCCACGCCGGCATGGTCATGATGGTCGTCGTTCTCAACGCAGTGGGGCTCCCGACGAGCGCCGTAGCCTTGATCCTCGCCGTAGACCGCATCCTCGACATGCTCCGAACCACGGTGAATGTCTGGTCAGACTCGGTGGCGGCCGCGGTGGTCGACGCGCACCAATAACAGACGCCGGCACCAGCGCGTTCGCTGCCGCTGGCACTGACACTGCCGCCGCCGCTGACACTGCCGCTGTCAGCGGCTAGACGGGATCGGGCCTTGCTCTGCAAGCTCAGCAACGCCCCTTGCCAAACGGCGCGGTAAGAACGGACCCTCGTAGATCAGCGCGGTGTAGATCTGTACTAAGGCAGCGCCTGCCTGAATGCGCTCCCAGGCCTGGTCCGCGTTCTCGATGCCGCCGACCGAGATCAAGACCAGGTGGTCACCCACCTTCGCGCGCAAACGCTTCAACACTTCGAGTGCTCGCTCGTGCACGGGGGGGCCGCTGAGGCCGCCTGCGCCGCAGCGTTCGACCTCGGCGGCGTCGCTTTTGAGGCCGCCTCGCCGGATGGTGGTGTTGGTGGCGATGATGCCATCGAGGCCCAGGTCGAGTGCCAAATCTGCGACGGCGTCTACGTCCGCGTCGGCCAAGTCTGGTGCGATTTTCACCAGCAGCGGGACGCGGCGGCCGGGGGACACTTCATTAAGTGCTTCACGAACGGCGCCGAGCAGGGGGCGCAGCTTGTCGGTTGCTTGCAAGTTGCGCAGGCCCGGCGTGTTTGGCGAGCTCACGTTGACCACCACATAGTCGGCGAGCGGCCCCACCCGCTTGGCGCTCGCCACATAGTCGCCAATCGCTTCCTCTTCGGGGACGAGCTTCGTTTTGCCGATATTGACCCCGACGATCGTTTGGTGCGGTCGCCTCAGTCGTGCCACGGCATCCGCCGAGCCGCGATTGTTGAAACCCATGCGGTTCACCAGTGCCCGGTCTTTGGGGAGTCGGAACAGTCGCGGTGGCGGGTTACCCGGCTGTGGCTGTCCCGTGAGCGTCCCTACCTCGACGAACCCGAAGCCCATCGCCCCCAACGCTTCGTACCCGATCGCGTCCTTGTCGAACCCCGCGGCCAACCCGATTGGGTTCGGGAAGTCGAGGCCAAGGACTCGCACGCGTGAGGCCTCGTCGCCGCTGTGAAACGCGCGCCGCATGAGCGATAGCGCGCCCGGGATCGCCGCCAGCAATCGCAGACAGGTAAACGCGAAGTGATGCGCCGCTTCTGCGGGAAGCAGATACAGCAGCGGGCGAATCAGCGCGCGGTACACGGTCCCCTCAACGGGCGAGCGCCGACCAATTCGCATCGTCCCCGAGGCGCTGGTCGATGCGCACCTCGAACGCCTCCTCGATCGGGCCGAGGATACCTGGGTCGGCGCGGTGCACTTGGCGTAGCGCTTCTCGGCACTGCCCGACCGCGGTCGGACTCATGGGCCCAAGTGGCGGACGCTTGGTCGAATCAATCATCCCGAGCCCCGCCATCATGGTTTTCACCGGCACCGGGTTTCTGAACTTGTCGGTGATCTCGACACTCTGCCCGTTCGGCAGCGTTCGCACCGCTGTCACCGCGCACGTCACCAACCTGAGTACGGGGGCGAGCGCTTCGGTGAGCCGTTGCGCCTCCTCGGTGTCACCAGACACCTGCGCACGGACCATCCCGCCAATCGCACCCGGCGCGATGTTCGAGAGAACGCTGATCACGCCGCAAGCACGAATGTCATCATCGCGCATCATGGTGAGGGTCAGCTCATCATCGCCCGAGAGAATACTCAGCGCGGGCCCTGCGAGCTGACGGTCCAGGCGCATGCGATCGAGGTCGCCGGTGGCCTGCTTGACCGCGGGCACGCGCTTGGGGTCGTTGAGGTGCAGGATGGCCAGGTCGGCAGCGGAAAGCGCACAGCCGCTCCGCCCGGGAATCACGTAAGGCACGACCGGAATGTCGGGAACGTTCTGGAGAATTCGCTCGTAGTACTCGGTGCGCAACTCGAGGCTCGAGGGTCCGTTGTAGTAGCAATCCACCAACAGCACCGCGTTGGCGCCAGCTTCCTTTGCCTGGGTGCTCGCACGAATCGCCTCTTGCGTGTTGTTGCTACCGGCGCCGGCCAGGACACCCGTACGCCCCTCCACGGCGCGCACCGAAGCGTCGATGACCGCATCGTGCTCTTGCCACGAAAGCGTGGGCGACTCGCCCGTCGTGCCGCAGGGAAGCACGCCATCGACGCCTTCTTGCACTTGAAACTCGATCAGCCGACGCAAGGAGTCGTAGTCGACCTGCCGGTCCGTCGAGAACGGAGTCGTCAGGGCGGTCCATACGCCATGGGGTCGAAAGGTCCCACTCATGCCGGGACCTTAGCGTTTTTCGTCGCAAAGGAAAGCGGGTTTGTGCTTGACCAAAATCCGAAAAAAGCCCACCAACGCGACAAATGGCAGCGGTGGCAGCAGCTCTGGTCCTCGGTTCATTCCTGATCGCGTACCGATTCTACGCACGATTCCTTGGCGAGCGTATCTACCAAGACCAAGAGGACATCGTCACACCAGCACACGAGCTCAGGGACGGAGTCGACTTCGTTCCCACGCAACGCGCGGTGCTGTTCGGGCATCACTTCACGTCGATTGCGGGAGCAGCGCCGATCATCGGGCCATGCGTGGCAGCTTACTGGGGCTGGGGTCCCGCTCTGATTTGGGTCGTTCTCGGCACGATCTTCATGGGTGCGACCCATGACTTCGGCGCGCTGGTCGCGAGCATCCGTGAGAAGGGGCACTCGATCGCGGACATCACCGCCAAGACGATCAGCGCGCGGGCTCGCATCTTGTTCATGTGCTTCGTGCTCGTGCTGATCTGGCTCGTGCTCGCAGTCTTTGCGATGGCGATTGCAGGGCTTTTCGTCAGCCAGCCAACCAGCGTCATCCCGATCAACATTCAGATCATCGTCGCGGTCGTGATCGGATGGCTCGTCTACAAGCGTGGTGTGAAGATCCTCTGGCCGTCCGTGATCGCGCTCGCGGTCCTCTACTTCTTCGTATGGGTCGGAACGAAGGTTCCGATCGATTTCGTGGCCATGGGCGTCGACAAGCACACTGTAACGACGGGGTGGATCTTCTTTCTGCTGATTTACTC
>CALLDH010000028.1 GCA_937998345.1 uncultured bacterium
CAGAGTTCGCATGCGGCGCAGCCGCCGCACGGCAGCGGCACGCCGCCTTGTCGCCGAATCCGCCTTGTCGCCCGACGACCTAATTTACCCGGTTTTCGTTCTCGAGGGCGAAAATCGCGCCGAGCCGGTCAAGTCGATGCCGGGTATAGAACGGCACAGCATCGATCTGCTGCTCAAGGAACTGGCCGAGGCGGTCGACCTGGGCATCCCGGCAGTTGCGATGTTCCCGGTTGTCGGCGAGGAGAAGAAAAGCCTCGATGGCGCCGAGTGCGCGAACCCCGATGGGCTCGTACAGCAGACCGTTCGGGCGATCAAGGCCGAGTACCCGGACCTCGCCGTCATCACCGATGTGGCCCTCGACCCTTACACGACGCATGGCCAGGACGGCATCATCGACGAAGCCGGCTATGTCATGAATGACGAGACCGTGGCAATGCTCACGCGCCAGGCCTTGTCGCATGCCGAAGCGGGCGCTGACATAGTCGCGCCATCTGACATGATGGACGGGCGTATCGGCGCCATTCGCGATGCGCTCGAAGCCAATGACCATCGCAACACGATGATTCTTGCCTATGCCGCCAAGTACGCATCCTCTTTCTACGGTCCGTTTCGCGATGCGGTCGGGTCGGCGGCCAACCTTGCCGGCGGCGACAAGTCAACGTACCAGATGGCGCCATCGAACAGTGACGAGGCTCTCCGCGAGGTCGCACTGGATCTCGACGAGGGCGCCGACCTCGTCATGGTGAAGCCTGCGATGCCCTACCTCGATATTGTCCGCCGCGTCCATGATCAATTCGGGGTGCCGACGTTTGCGTACCAGGTCAGTGGCGAGTACGCCATGTTGAAGGCCGCCGCGGGCAACGGCTGGCTCGATGAAAAGAAAACCGTGCTCGAAGCGCTCCTGTGCATCAAGCGCGCCGGGGCGAGCGCAATCCTGACGTATTTCGCGATCGAGGCCGCTCGATGGCTCAACGACTAGGTATACTGCTGCGTGTATGAGCAGCCGAGGTGACTAACACGGTGACGGTGGACCGCTACGGCGTCATGGGATACCCGGTTTCACACAGCCGGTCGCCCGTTATCCACAAGCTATTCGCTCTGCAAACCAACCAGAACATGCAGTACGAACTCCTGCGTGTCACGCCGGAGAAGCTCGAGGAGGCCGTACGGCAATTTCAGCGCACGGGCGGCAAGGGCCTCAATATCACCGTGCCTCACAAGCGATCAGTCTGCAGGCTCGTGGACCAACTCAGCGAGCGGGCGAGCACCGCCGGCGCCGTCAATACGCTGGCGTTCCAGGACGGCGAGATCTTTGGTGACAATACCGACGGTATCGGCTTGCTGCGCGACCTCGTCGTCAATCTCGGCGCCAACATTACAGACGCGAACATTCTGATTCTCGGCGCCGGCGGCGCAACAAGCGGCATCGTCGGGCCACTGCTCGAAATGCGCCCGCGTTCCCTGTGCATCGCCAATCGAACATTAAAGCGCGCTGAAGACCTCGCCGAGCGGTTCGAGAGCCTCGGCAAGGTATCGGCCTACCGATTCAACGTCATACCGGTCACCGAGCCGTATCACCTGATCATCAACGCGACGTCCGCAGGCCTGGAGGGCGAGACCCCGCCGTACCCGGAAGCCGCCGTATCGGACAAAACCTACTGCTATGACCTTTCGTATGGTCTGAAACCGACGCCGTTCAGCATTTGGGCGCGCGAACATGGCGCGGCACACTCTGTGATGGGCTGGGGCATGCTGGTCGAACAGGCTGCCGAGTCGTTTCATATCTGGCGCGGCGTGCGCCCGGACACGAAGCCTGTCCTCAAGCAGATGACGGTCAACGCATAGTCACCAGTTCTTCGGCGCTTGTCGGGTGAATTGCGACGGTGTCGTCGAAGTCCTGCTTGGTTGCTCCCATACGCATCGCCACGGCGAAGCCCTGCATCATCTCGTCGGCGCCATCGCCAATCACGTGACACCCGACGACCCGTTCCTCCGCACCGGCCGTGATCAGCTTCATGACCGAGCGCTGCTTCCTGTCGCCCAGCGCGTAATACATCGCGGTAAATCCAGACGAGTAAACCTTGACGTCGTCGCCGTACTCGGCTCGCGCCTCGTCCTCGGTCAGCCCGACCGTACCCATCGGCGGGTGGCTGAACATTACAGTTGGCACGAGCCGGTAGTCGAGGTGACGCCCCTCCATGCCGCCGTAAAGCCGGTCTGCAAGTCGCCGTCCGGCGGCGATCGCGACCGGTGTCAGGGCCTGCGCCCCGGTCACGTCGCCGAGCGCGAAGATGTGCTCGACATTCGTCTGTTGGAACTTGTCGACAGGAACAAATCCCTGGGTGTCGGTCTCCACGCCTGCGTTTACGAGGTCGAGATTTTCAGTATTCGGAGCACGGCCGATCGCCCAGAGCAGGCAGTCGACCGGCCCGAACTGACGGCCGTCCTCACTTGTCAGGACGATGCCATCACTCGTCTTCTCCGCTGACGCGGGTATCACACCGGTATCGATCGTAACGCCACTGCC
>CALLDH010000029.1 GCA_937998345.1 uncultured bacterium
CGCCAGAGGATCTGCGCGGTAAACGGCGCGGAGCCTGCGCGACGCCGCCCGCGATGAGAACTGGGACAACGTCCGCTGTGAACATTGCGGCTTGCTACTAGAAGGCGATCCAGCACCGGAAGCCCTGCAGGCTCCCCTCCAGCAACAATCCGAAGACGTAGTCATCTTCTGCGAATAGCAGGCGCTCGGCTACTTGCCGATCACACCCCAGAACGACGTGCCGGCCCAGATCCGCCATGCGAACGACACGTCTGCGGTCCCGCCCCCAGCGGCGATCCCTGGGCCGAGCTCGAACAGAAAGAAGGGCGAGACGTGATTGGCAGCCTTGATTTCGACCCCCATCCGGACGAGGAGCGGAATCACGCCAAACGTGCCGACGTTGCTGTTGCTGATGTAGACCGCGAACGGGATCGTGCCGCCCGTGATGACACTGACGCGTTCGTGGACCTCGATCGACACGGGCGCTGCGACTTCGGTTTTGATGCCAAACGTGAACCCGTCGAAACGGTTCCCCGCAAGCAAGATGCCAGGCGTGAACCGGAAGGCGATGTCGTTGGTCGCCTTCGGACGGCGTTTGGTGGAGAGGTGCCACCGGAGCGGAGCGCTGAGCCCGAGCCCGACCCGAATGAACCGGCCCCGCGAATACGCGGCCGCCCAGTCCCCGTACACGAGAGCACCCTTCAGCGCCCAATCGAGCTGCCGCGGCCCTTTGTTCCACCATTCGTAGAACAAGCTCGGATAGCCGACGCCTACGTTATGGACGTTGTCGTTGGTCAAGCGCTTGCCACCGATGGTCGAGTTCGCAGGCCCCGCCAACGCCGGACTGGCTAGAGCAAGCACCAATGTGAATACACCAATAGCTTTCATAATCATCACCTCAGCGGAACAGGCGGCGTAGTGCCCACAGCGCCATGCCCACGGTCACAATTGCACCGAGACCGAACAGAAGGCGCCCAAGTGCGTCGTTGACCTCCGTGGGAATGAACGGGAGCAGTCGGGCGATCGTTCCTTCGGGAGCGTAGAAGGTGACCCAGCCAGCGATCGCGGCAATGGTGAGGAGCAGGATGGACGCGATGGCATCGCTGGCCCTGTGATCGCGCGCCAGCAACATGAAGCCAGCGAGGACCAGCACAGCACCGGCACCAAGGACGACCGCGCGGGGCGCCTCGAGCAGGAGATACTCAGCGGGGAAGAAACCGAGCGCCGCGCCGCCAAGTGCGACACCCCCCACCAAGCACAGCAATGCGATCCCCCTACCCACCGCTAATCATGATAGCGGATCGAACGCAGTCAGGAAACGGCCCTCAATCGGCGACCGCGCTGCCCCAGTAGTTGTACGAGACGAGCTTGAGCCCCGGGATGTACATTCGTTCGTCGACGACGATGCGGAAGCCGGAGGACTCCAGAATGGCAGGGATGTCTTGGTTGATGTTGCAACCGCCGGAGAAGCGACGCCAAGTTGGGTTGACTCGCTCTTGCCATCGTCGAACGCCCTGGTCCGGCGCTATGCCATGCTCACAGAACAAGAGCTTGCCGCCAGGCCGGAGCACGCGCTGCATCCCCCGAAGCGCGCGCTGTGCGTCGGGGATCGTGCACAGCGTATATGTCACCACCACCGTGTCCACGCTGTGCGCGTCGAGCGGAATTTCCTCGCCCGGCAGGTCGATCATCTCGACGTCGAGGTCCGAGCCCACGAGCCTCTGGCGAGCAAGCCTACGCATGCCTTCGGAGGGCTCGAGGCCCCAGACCTTCTGGACCCTATCGGGGTCGTAGAACGAAAGGTTCAAGCCACTGCCAACACCGATTTCGAGAACCTCGCCCTCGGCAAGGGGGACCACCTTCTCCCGTTGCTTCATGTTCGGCTTGGACGAGCAAGCCAGATTGACGAGGCGCGGAAGGATGTAGCGGTCGTACAGGCCCATTTCCAGCTAGGTCTACCAGGACGCCGCATGGGGCGCATCCGCGTAGCTCGCTGTTGTAAAGGCGCTGACCAAAATGCAAAGATTGTCCTTGGTGTCAGCGGTCTCGGACACATCGGCAAAGCGGGCTCTCGCGGCCAACGTGCTTCTCTTGGGCCTTCTCGGCGCATTCGCATGGCTCGAGGCAAGCTATCCAGACGTCTACTATCGAAGCGTCCAGGAAGACCAGGCCCTCGAGTGGGCGTCGTTCTGGAGTTTCTCCGTCGCCGGCGGCGTATTTGCCGTGGCGGCATGGCGGCAGCATCGTCAGGTCGGCGCCCTTCCCTGGTTCCTGGTTGGGCTTGCGCTCTTTTGCGTCTTCGTAGCGATGGAGGAAATCTCCTGGGGGCAACGCGTGTTCGGACATCGGCCGCCCGACTACTTCTTGGCGGAGAACTACCAGCAAGAGCTCAACCTCCACAACCTCGCAAGCACCGACCTTCGTTTGCTCGTGTTTCGCGGCATCATCCTTGGTTACGGAGTGTTCCTGCCGATGCTCGCGTTGGTTCCCTTTGCGCGCCGGCTCCTGGATCGGTTCGCCATCGTGCCTCCACCCGTCGTGCTGGCGCCATCGATGTTCGCGATGTTTTGGATCCACGCTTCATATCCCTGGAAGTTCACCGGTGAGGTCATCGAGTGTGCCCTGGGGTTCGGGTTCCTGTTTGCCGCGATTGCGAACGCAGAACGCTTTTTAGCCGGGCGGGGCGGCAGGTCGCTGGCATTGGGGACAAGCCTGCTCGGGCTCACCGTCGTGCTCGCGTTTTCGACTGCATGGTGGTCTCAGAACCGGCAAAGCACCGACCCGGCAAACCTCGCTCTCGCGAGAGCTGAAACCGAAGCGCTGAAGAACGACCTCATCGAGCTTGCAGAGGCACGAGGCAAGCCGGCGATCAGCAAGTGCGGATTGCACAAGCGGGTCTACACGTTCGTCGAGACAAAGAAGTACGCGCAGCCGCTCGCAGAGGGGTCATTCACCGGTTTGGCCGATCGCGGCCTCCCCGAAGCGCGAGCTGAGTTCTTCCTGGACCCTTGGAACTCGCCCTACTGGATTCGCGACCGGTGCGACAAGGAAAAGGGCCGGCGTGTGGTTTTCGTCTATTCGTTTGGGCCCAATCGAAGCCGCGACTCGAGCCGCTGGGAAATCCTAGGGGATGACATCGGGGAGTACGCACTGGTGAAGCCCTAGCCGGCGTCCGTAGACCGTTTCATCTGGCGCCCGATTCACGTAGGCTCGCTTCCTTCCGGAGGGCAAGGGCCATGCGACAGCTGATTCCGACGATGTTGATTCTCGCCTTGGCACTCGGCGCTTGTTCGCCGAAGAAGCAAGCGCCCAGGTTCACCGGCGCAAACCTACCGCCAGACGTGGCCGGCAACACCGCGCCGTCCGAGCAGACCGCCGCCCTGAACGCGAGCGTTGCCGAGGCTCTGCCGCTGTCCGATCCACAGGACTTCGAGGATGCGAAGCGCGGATTGATCGCGAGCGACGTGAACCTTCGCGTCGAGGGCGCCGAAGGCACCGTGATCTGGGACATGCCGGCGTACGGCTTCGTCGATGGCGAGGCACCCGAAAGTGTGAACCCGAGCCTTTGGCGGCAAGCACGATTGAACAACATTCACGGTTTGTTCGAGGTGACGAAGGGCGTCTACCAGTTGCGCGGCTACGACCTTGCCAACATGTCGCTGATCGAGGGGCAGACCGGTTGGATCGTCGTCGACCCACTCACCGCAGAAGAAACGGCGCGCGCCGCAATCGCCTTCGCGCGCGAGCATCTCGGGGACAAACCCGTGTCTGCAGTCATCTTCACCCACAGCCACATCGACCACTTCGGGGGGGTGCTGGGCATTCTGACACCCGAGGAAGCTGAAGAACGGAAGGTGCCGATCATCGCCCCGGAACTCTTCATCGACGAGGCGACCAGCGAGAACATCGTCGCTGGTGTGACGATGTCGCGGCGGGCTCTCTATATGTTCGGACTACGACTGCCTCGCACCGAGCGGGGCCACGTGGGTTCCGGCCTCGGCAAGGGGCCTGCCCATGGCACCTTCGGCATTCTCCAGCCTACCGAGACCATTAGTAGGACGACAACGGAGCTGACGATCGACGGCGTGAAGTTCGTGTTCCAGAACGCTCCGGGCTCCGAGGCCCCATCGGAGCTCACATTCTATTTGCCCGATCTGAAGACGTTCTGCGGCGCAGAGGTCGTGTCGCACAACATGCACAATCTCTACACCCTGCGCGGAGCCAAAGTCCGTGACGCCCTCAAGTGGAGCGGTTACATTGACGAGGTCATTGCACTCTTCGGTGACGCGGAGGTCTACTTCGGAAGCCACCACTGGCCGGTCTGGGGCAACGAACGCATCCTCGGCTTCCTCGAAAAGCAGCGGGACACCTACAAGTACATCAACGACCAGACGCTGCGCCTCGCGCTGCACGGCTACACACCACGCGAGATCTCAGAGCAGTTGAAGCTGCCCGAGTCGTTGCGAACATCGTTTCCAAATCGCGGCTACTACGGCACGCTCAAACACAACGCGAAGGCGGTCTACCAGCGCTACTTCGGTTGGTACGACGGCAACCCCGCCAATCTCGACCCTCTTCCTCCCACCGAGGCAGGCGCGAAGTACGTAGAGCTGGCCGGAGGCGCCGCCAACCTGCTCAAAGGCGCGCAGGCGGCCTACGACGATGGCGACTATCGATGGGTCGCGGAGGTCGTGAACCACCTCGTGTTTGCCGACCCCGACAATCAGGAGGCGCGTGAGCTGCTCGCGCGAGCATACGATCAGCTCGGCTACCAGGCGGAGTCGGGGCCATGGCGTGATGTGTATCTGACCGGCGCCTTCGAGCTACGCCACGGGGGGCCCGACGAGGGAATCGACCTGGCGTCGGCCATGGACATGCTCAAGCAAGCGCCGCTGGAGCGCTTCCTCGACGCGATGGCCGCCCGTTTGAACGGGCCGGAAGCCGAGGGGAAGGAGATGGTCGTTAATCTGGTGTTCAGCGATCTCGGCACGAGCTACGTGCTGGAGCTCAAGAACTCAGTCTTGCGGCACTACAAACGCGATCCAGACCCCGACGCCAACGCGACACTGAGGATCACCCACGACCTCTATCTCCAGATGGCAACCGGCAAGGTCGGAATCAAGGACACTGTGTTTACCGACGACTTGAAAGTCGAAGGCAGCCGCATCGACCTGGTTCGCTTCTTCCGGCTCTTCGACAAGCCTGACGGGAAGTTCAATATCGTCATCCCTTGACGCGGAGGCCGCGAAGCGACTCTGGAATGCGAGCGAAAAGCTGGCGGCCGAGTGTCCGGATCCCGTGGACACGGGCAAAGCAGGCCTTAGAACACTAGTAAGCCAACTTGAGGAGGAGCGTCATGAAGCAACTACCCGAATCCCACGCCGACATCTTGGACAAGCCCGCGTTTGCGCACCTGTCGACACTCATGTCGGACGGCAGCCCGCAGGCGAGCGCGGTTTGGGTGGACACGGACGGGCCCTTGATCGTCGTCAACTCAGCGGAAGGCCGGCTCAAAGACCGAAACATCCGGCGTGACCCGAGGGTCGCCGTCTCGGTCACCGATCCGGAGAACCCCTATCGCTCCTTGATGATTCGCGGTCGCGTGGCGAAAATCACCAACGAGGGCGCCGACCAACACATCGATCTCATGGCGAAGAAGTACATGGGGGTCGACGAGTATCCGTTCCGGCAACCCGGCGAGGTCCGAGTGCTCTACTACATCGAGCCGGAGAGAATCTCGGCGATGGGTTGACGCCGAGGGCCAATCACTCGCGCGGAAGCTCGACCCAGAAAACGCCACGCAAGTCACCCGCTGCATAGCCGGTCGCCTGGTCCTCGGGATACAGCTCTCCGATCTTCGCTTTCAGGTCGGGCGCCAACTCGGCGCCGTGGCACGTCACGCAGAGCGGCTGAACGAAGATCGGCTCGACGTAGCCCACGGTCTTGTCGTCGATCAGAACCACGCCCGGCTCTCGGCGCTCCGGGTCGGTCTCGTAGACTTGAAGGAATGGTTGCATCCAGGGCTTGGGTGCGTTGCTCGGATTGCGTAGCTTCTGACTCGCGCGCCCGACTTTGACCCCGCCCCTGCTTTGCGCCTCGGCGAGCTTGGGCGCCTCGAGACGGCACACCGAAACCGCTTCCACAGGCCCATCCTCGAGGCCCGCGACGAGCGCCTGCTTGAGATTCTTCTTGAACGGGAGCACCGCTTCGGCGCCGGCCTCCTTCCATTTCGTTTCGTCGATCTTCGAGCGATCGCAGGACGACAAGACCGCGAGGAGTGATAGGAGTAGCGTAGCGCGCGACATTTGGCGTCCTTAACCCGATGCCGGGGCTTCGATCAAGTCGGCACGGAGGCGTGCCCGGCCGAACCGCCTGGGTTACGATGATTCCATGCGATTCTTGCCCCTCGCCCTCGTTCTTGCGCTCGTGTCGCTGTCGCCCTCGGGAGTGCGCGCCCACCTGGGCCTGGACTCCCCAACCTCTCGGTATGGGCCGGACGTGCTGAAAACCGGTCCATGCGGGGTTGCCGGCGGCGAGAGGACCGGGAACGTCACCTACTACGAGCCCGGCGAGACGATCGAGGTGATCTGGGACGAATACATCGACCATCCTGGGCACTATCGAATCGCATTCGACGACGACGGGGTCGACGACTTTGTCGACCCGGCCACGATGATGGAGCTCTACTCCAACGACGCGGTGCTTCTGGATGGAATCGAGGACAAGGGACGGGGCGAACGCGGCTACATGGCGACCGTCACCCTCCCGAGCGTCACTTGCGACAATTGCACGCTTCAGGTCATCCAGGTGATGTACGACAAGCCGCCGTACACGACGCCAGGTAACGACATCTACTATCAGTGCGCGGACCTGGTGCTACGCGAGGGCGCAGCACCACCCAGCCCTGGGGCTGGC
The DNA here is from genome assembly GCA_937998345.1 of uncultured bacterium. Classification (GTDB taxonomy): domain Bacteria; phylum Myxococcota_A; class Polyangia; order Polyangiales; family Houyiibacteriaceae; genus SG8-38. The sequence continues at coordinate 6,895 of CALLDH010000029.1, forward strand.
ACCGACGCTGACGCTGGGACTGACGCTGGCGCTCGTATCGACGCTGGCACTGATATTGGCGGCGGATGCAGCGCAGTGAGAGGCAATCCCGAGACCTCCGCCTTCACGATGTCCCTC
>CALLDH010000030.1 GCA_937998345.1 uncultured bacterium
TCCCCAAAGGCCTTGCGGCCAGCCACGCCGCGAATGACATCGCCGCCCACCCCGCCCGGCGCGTACGTGTTGTAGAAGTGGCCGACCAAGTAAAGGTGCGCGAGTCGAGGCCAAGTGGGGACGTCGATGGCCCCGTAGGCCTGAAGCAAGAACCGCCATCGAACCATCCCGCACGCGAGGCCGAACAAGACGACCGAAATCGCCGCCAGCGCCGCCCCGAGCGAGAGCCTTTGAAAGGCGTTCATCACATCGCGCGGCTCCACACGGCTCGCGAGGTAAGCAACTGCCGCGAGCGTGACCCCGATGCGGCCCCACCTCAGGTAGCGCCGCCGTGTCTCGCCGCCTGCGCTGCGTCTTTCCCCCTCTTCGAGCATTTCAGTCTTCCGAGCCTAGCGCGTCCCGAAGCTGGTAGAGCAATTCCGCGGCGTCACGCTCCACGAGCTGCTGAAGCGACGGGAGGTATTCTGCCACTGGAGCCGATTGCTCTTCTAGCACGGCTAGGCCAGGGCGATTGCGAAGGGCGTCGGAGACTCGCGCCAGTCCGAAAGAAGGCTCGGCGTAGTCATGCGGCGCACCCCACAAGGTCAGCCTTGTGTGCAGCTTCGAAAAGGCATGGCCGTCGTCTTGCCAGCCCAGAAGGTCGTCCACTTCGAGCTCCAGCGCAGCTAGGTAGTCGTCGATGTGAGTCTGCTCGCGAGCCAGCCAGCCATCGAGAAACATCTCGCTTGCGATGTGACCCACGGCGCGGGCCGTTCCACGGCGAACGCCGGCATCGGTGAGCTCGTTCAGCGCGTGTGCGCAGAAGGCCAGAAACGCGGGTGTCCGGTGAAACGCTTGGTCAGTTCGGTGGTGTAGGTCGATTCCGCGTTGAATGTCGCGGTCGCGAACCTCGAGCAGAGGGACGCGGACCATGGTTTCGAAGTCCGGCAACATGCTGCCGAGCAGGTGTGCTGGTCGGCGGTCATCCCAGCCGGCGACGACTGCATGTCCAAAGAAGTTCAAACCCTCAGTTCCTCTGCGATCCGAGCGAGGGAGCTCGGGCCAAGGACGTCCGAACTCTCGCTCCGCCAGCTTACACCGGGCTCTCCTTTGAACCAGGTTCGCTGCCGGCGAGCGTAGATGCGGGTCGATTTCCGAATCCGGCGGACAGTCTCCTCGAGAGGGACCTCGTCGCGCAGGTGCGCCAGGACCTCGCGGTACCCCACGCTTCCGAACGGGCGGATATCGTCACCCCATCGCGTACGCAGCGAGCGGACCTCGTCGATCCAGCCGTTGGCTATCATCCGCTGCGCGCGGTCTTCGATCACTGCGGCGTGCTCCTCGCGATCCATGTCGAGGACGATGAACAACGCGCGGTATCGGGGTTCTCCGAGAGCGTGCTCCGCACGAAGGGTCCCGAGCGGCGTTCCGGTTTGCTCGTACACTTCGAGAGCGCGCACGATTCGAAGGGCGTCGTTTGGATGGACCGCGTCAGCGGAAATCGGATCGACCTCGACCAGTCTCGCGTGCAGCTCGGTCGCACCTTCGGTGGCCGCGGCCTTTTCGAGGCGGTGCCGGACGTCGGGGTCGACGGGCGGGACGTCGACGAGCCCCCGGATGAGCGCCCGGATCCACAGCCCCGTACCGCCGACCACGACCGGAAGACGTGCGCGGTCGCGAACGGCTCGAATTGCATCATCTGCGAGGTTCGCATAGGCCACGGCGTCTACGCTCTGGTCGGGGTCGAGCACATCGAGCAAGTGGTGCGCCACGCCTCCAAGCTCATCCGGCGTCGGCTTGGCGGACCCGATATCGAATCCCCGGTAGACCTGCACGCTGTCGGCGCCCACGAGCTCGCCATCGAAGTGACGCGCCAGCTCGATCGCGGTGGCGGTTTTGCCGGTGGCGGTCGGTCCCGCAATGACCAGAAGCGGTTGGAGCTTTTCAGGCATGCTCGTCCTCGGTGCTGCGAGAAACGAGCGGAACGCGGGCGACGATGCAACAACGATGCGCGTCGCGGTTTGGCCAGACGCCTGCGACGATCCGCTGGGCGTCGGTGTCGTCGAGAGGTTCGCCGTTGGCGGTGGCCGCGCGGCTTGCAAGCGCCCGAAGCACAGCGTCCTTCTCATCGGCGCCGCCGTCGCTCAGGTTCGAGAGCGCGTCCCGGAAGAGCTCTGTTGCCCGCGCGTCCCCGACGAGTGCAGGGATTGCGCGCACGACATGGGAACCCGCACCAAGCGAAGACCAATCGAACCCGAGGGAGCGCAGCAGCGTTGCATGCCGCTCGAGCGTGGCTTCCGCCGGGGGCGCAAGCTCCAGCCGGTCGGGAAAAAGCAGATCCTGATCAGGGAGTCGCCCGGCGGACGCCGCTTCGCGAAGCGTGTCGTAGCGTACGAGCGCGTCGGCTCCGTGTCGGTCCAGGATCAGGAGCTGATCCTCGCCCTCGCAGACGAGTACGCGCTGGCGAACCTGAGCGATGAAGCGAAGCCCGTTTGGACTGCGCGTTTCATACCTGCCGCTGAGTTGTGCAACCGATGCCGCTCCGGCAGGCAGATCCTCGCCGCCGGCCGCCGCGCCGCCGACCTGCATTGGACCAGACCCTCCGATGCGTGCCTCCCAATACGCATCGTCGGCCGGTGCAGAAGGAAGCCGGGCGGCGACCATTCGGGTCACGAGATCCACCAGTTGGGCGGTCTGCTTGAACCGCACCTCGGTCTTTTGGGGATGAGCGTTTACGTCGACGTCTTCGGGCGGAAGACGAAGGGAGACCACGCCGCGCGGGTAGTGCCCTGGGAGCAGTCGGTCCCCGTATGCGAACGCGATCGCGCGAGCCAGTCCGCGGTCGACGATGGGCCGGCCGTTGACGAATAGGAAGAGGTGACGCGCCCCTGCCCGGGCGAGCTCGACCGGGGCCAGAACAGCGTCGAGGACCACCCCATCTCGCTCGGCGTGGATCTCCTGGAGCGCGACATCGCCGAAGACCTGATACGCGCGCTCCGCGAGGTTCTTCGCTGGCAGGTACTGCCTCGCGGTGCGCCCGTCGGAGGTTACGACCAGACGCAGCTCCGGGTGGTTCAGCGCGACGCGTTGGCAAACCTCGAAGATTCGTGAAGTTTCAGTCTGGCGTGCCCGAAGAAACTTCTTTCGCGCTGGCACGTTGTAGAAGAGATCATTGACCTCGACCGCGGTGCCGGGAGGGCAGCCCGCGGGCGCAACTTCCCGCACCTCTCCGCCTTCGACGACGACCCGCGTGCCCTCCAAGTCTTTCTTCGGCCGGGTGATGATCGTCATCCTGGAGACAGAGCCAATCGATGGCAGGGCCTCTCCGCGGAAACCTAGCGTCGAGACGCGCACGAGGTCCTCAAATGCCCTGATCTTGCTGGTGGCGTGGCGTTCGATGCTGAGAGCAGCGTCCTCGGGCGACATTCCGACGCCATCGTCGACCACGCGCACCTGACCCCGTCCCCCGTCTTCCACTGACACGGTAATCGCGGTCGCTCGGGCATCGATGGCGTTCTCGAGGAGCTCCTTGACCAAGTTGGCGGGCCGCTCGATCACCTCGCCGGCCGCAATCTGGTCGATCAGCGTATCGTCGAGCAATTGTACCGTCGGACTCACGGCGTGCGCCTATCAAAGCTGGTTTCGATTGGCAACGGGGCGTTCGACTCCGGCGCCATCGTTGACCCTCCAACAATCGCGATGCTACCGTGAATTCGGGGGAGTTAGCCCGAAATTCATCGTTATGAAGGTATGTCCTGCCTGCAGAGTCGACTACGGGAGGGGAGAGGTATTCTGTCCCGTCGATGCCACGCGTCTCGTAACGACGTCGCAGATGAGCATCAGTCCTCTCAACCCTGACGATCCGCTCGTCGGCGCCGTGCTGGCCGGCCGCTATGTCGTGAAGAGCCGCATCGGTGAGGGCGGCATGGGGCTGGTCTACGAGGGCCTTCATCGCGATATCGACAAGCAAGTGGCGATCAAGGTCCTCCGTGACGACCTGTCGAGGCGACCGGAGGTGGTCGCGCGTTTCCGCCAGGAAGCCAGGAGTGCGTCGCGGATCGGTCACGAGAACATCGTCGACATCTCCGACTTCGGCGAAACGACGCGCGGCGCCAGCTACTTCGTCATGGAGTTTCTGGACGGAGAAGACCTGGCCAACGTCCTCGGCAGAGACGTTACGGTCGAGGCCGAACGAGCATGCGCCATCGTGCTTCAGTGCTGCCGAGCTTTGTCGGCCACACACGCCAAGGGGATCGTTCACCGCGACATCAAGCCCGAGAACATCTTCCTCACCAAGCGTGACGGCGTCGATGACTTCGTCAAGATCGTCGACTTCGGCATAGCGAAGATGAGCGACATCGAAACCGACGGGGCGCCGGGGCGCAAGCTGACCAAGACGGGGATGATCTTCGGCACGCCGGAATACATGTCGCCCGAGCAAGCGGCCGGGAAGGAGCTCGACCACCGTGTCGACGTCTACGCGCTCGGCATCATCCTCTATGAGTGCCTCGCGGGCCGCGTTCCGTTCGAAGGCGACACCTTCATGGGGGTGCTCACGCAGCATTTGTTCGCCGAGTTGCCGCCCATCTTCGAGGTGAACCCGAACGCCACGGTGAGCCGGGAGCTCGAGCTGGTGATCCGCAAGGCGCTCGCCAAGGACCCCGACGACCGCTATCAGGACACTGAGGAGCTCGCAGAGGCGATTCGTTGTGCCCTCGACGGGCGCTTGAGCCGCGCCACCGTGAAGACGCCTCCTTCCGCGTTTGGTCCGCCGCCGCTCGGGTATCTCGATCCGGTGCCACGCCGAAAGACCCCTCGCTGGGTTTGGGCGGTGACCGCGTCGGCCGCGGTCGCCGGGCTCGTCTGGATCGCACCGGGTGCCCTGTCTGGCTCGGAGAGCGAAGCCGACGCGAGCGAGGCTCCGGCCGACGCGAGCGCCGCGGTAGAGGTGGCCGAGGCCGACGAGCCGCTCCTCGATGATCTCGAGCCAGCGCTCACGTTTGTGAACGTGCACGTCGCCACCAATCCAGCAGGGGCGAAGGTCCTTCTCGACAACGGGTCGGAGGCCTGTGCCGCGACCCCGTGCACGATCGAGGCAGAGCGAGGGTCGACCCTGGTACTTCGCGCCAAGCTTGGTAAACGGAGGGGGAGCACGGCGATCACCCCCGCCGAAGAGGAAACCGTTTTGATCGAGCTCCGGGCCCGGAAGAAGTCGACACCCAAACCTCGCAGCGCGCAG
>CALLDH010000031.1 GCA_937998345.1 uncultured bacterium
TCGAGGAGACGGCGTCCCAGTTCGACCCCAACGCGATGCCACCGATCTTTCGGAAGCACCCCCGAGCGCTGGTGAGATCCGGCGCTACGGTCGCCATACCGGGGACGGACAAGCTCATCACGGCAGCCGAGTCGCTCGAACGGGGGCTCGGCGAGACCCTTCGACGAGGGCATGACGAGCTTTCCGCGCTCCTCGACTACGAAGTCGAGATGGGGTTTGTGCTTCTGCAGGACGTCGACCCAGCGTCTCTCGACGACCCCGGATTCGCACCCCAACTTGGTTTCTTCATCGGCAACGACGTGTCTGCCCGCACTCTGGCGATCCTCGGCGAAGGACAGCCCAACCGATTCGACTACTGGGGCGTCTCCAAGAGTTTTTCAGGATTCATGCCGGTCGCCGATCACGCCTGGGCCCCCAACGAATCCAAACCCAACGGCATCCCATGCGTCGTCATCGAAACCACGGTCAACGGCGAGCTTCGACAGCAGCAGTCCACGGACAACCTGATCTACACGCCGGTGCAAATGCTAGCGTTCATCCACGCGAAGTACCCCGACGCGCCGTTGGAGAAGGGAACCTTGGTGTTGACAGGAACGCCTGGCGGGGTCGCGTTGACGACCCCGCGCTGGCTCGCCCGCCTGAGCCACCTGCTCGGGCTGAGCCGCTTCAAGAAGCTTTCCGCCAAGCTGAACGGCGACACCGGTCGCTTTCTGAGCCCGGGCGATGAAGTGGTGGTTCGCGGTAAGGGCCTAGGCGAAGTCAGCATCGAAATCGCAGGAGCGGGACGAGCGCCCTAGACGAGAACCTCCACGCGGCCTTCCTCAATTCGGTCTTTTCATCGGCGACGCGATACCCGTGCAGCTTTCCTGGTGTCCTGATTCAGTGTCATGGTGTCCTTCGAGACCACGTGGCCGCAGCAAAGACGACGAGCGGGAGGTCTTCCTCTCGATGATGCGCGCCTACCTGCAGGGCCGCATGCCGGGGCTGAGTTAGCGCTTCCGTCTGACGCTCGGCGTGGTATCACCCCGGAACCATGATCCTACTCAATCCTAAGAAGCACTCCCGGCCCTATCCTGACGAGCTGTCCCGCGAGGTCATGCTCAAGACGATCGAGTTTTTCGAGCGCAAGGGCAAACAGCGAATCAAAGAGGACTACCACGCGCAGGAGTGGTACGCGGACTTCCTCGATTTCGTCAAAGAGGAGAAGATTTTCGCGACCATGTGCACGCCTGCGGGCAACGGGGCGCCGGACTCGCGGTGGGACACGTACCGGATTTGTGAGTTTGCGGAGATCCTCGGCTTCTATGGCTTGCAGTACTGGTACACCTGGCAGGTCACGGTGCTCGGCCTCGGCCCGATCTGGATGAGCGACAACGAGCCGCTGAAGCAGCGGGCAGCCAAGGCCCTAGAGCAAGGTGGCATCTTCGCGTTCGGGCTATCGGAGAAAGAGCACGGAGCCGATGTCTACTCGACGGACATGATCCTGACACCCCAGGACGATGGCACGTACACCGCCAAGGGCGGCAAGTACTACATTGGGAACGGCAACAAGGCCGCCATCGTGTCGACCTTTGGCAAGTTTGCCGATTCAGATGAGTACGTGTTCTTTGGCGCGGACTCGCAGCATGAGCGGTATCACCTCATCAAGAACGTGTGCGCCAGCCAGAACTACGTCGCGCAGTTCGAGCTCGACGACTATCCGGTCACCGAGGCTGACATGATCGCCAAGGGCGACCACGCTTGGAACAGCGCGCTCAATACCGTGAACATCGGCAAGTACAATCTTGGCTGGGCCTCGATTGGCATGTGTACACACGCGCTCTACGAAGCGATCTATCACGCCTCGAACCGGCGCCTCTACAACATGCATGTGACCGATTTTCCGCACGTGAAGCAGATGTTTACCGACGCGTACGCGCGCCTCACCGCCATGAAGCTCTTTGCTCTTCGAGCAGCGGATTACATGCGCGTTGCTTCCGCCGAGGACCGCCGCTACCTCCTCTACAACCCGATGGTGAAGATGAAGGTGACCACGCAGGGCGAGGATGTGATGAACCTTCTCTGGGATGTGATTGCCGCAAAGGGCTTCGAGAAAGACATGTTCTTCGAGCAGGCCGCAGTAGACATCCGGGCCTTGCCGAAGCTCGAGGGCACCGTTCACGTGAACATCGCGCTCATCGTGAAGTTCATGGCGAACTACTTCTTTGCGCCCGCCGACTACCCCGAGGTCGCACAGCAAAGCCAGGCGGCGAACGACGACTTCCTGTTCGACCAAGGCCCGACAAAGGGTCTAGGGAAGATTCGCTTCCACGATTACAATATTGCGTACTCGAGTCGGAACACAGCCAACCTCGAAGTGTTTCGCGAGCAGATCGCGGCCTTCAAGGAGATGCTCTTCGCGGCGCCACCGGACGCCGGGCAACAGAAAGACATCGATTTCCTTCTCGCCGGCGGCGAGATCTTCGCCCTGGTGGCGTACGGTCAGTTGATCCTCGAGAACTCCAAGATTCACGATGTCTCCGATGATGTCGTCGATCAGATCTTCGATTTCATGGTGCGCGACTTCTCGCGCCACGCGCTGAACCTCTACTCGAAGCCATCCAGCAGCGAGAAGCAAATGGAGTGCTGTCTCAAGATGATCCGAAAGCCGGTTCTCGATGAGGCGCGCTATCAGCGGATTTGGCAGCAGGTGCACGATCTCCGAGATGAATACGAAATGAACCCGTAAGCAGGGGCACGCGGCCTTCGAGTTTGCGCCTGTACGCGGAATAGAAGGATTGCGGATGCAGTACCCCTCCCCCGACCAGCCGTTCGCCGTAAAGGCCATCAACCGGGCGGGCGCCTGGGCGCGCCGCATCGGTGTCGGCTCTGCTGTGCTCGATGCCGACAGACTGATGCGTGAGGCCAGCAAGAAGACCGACCTTTGCGACTTTGGCGACGAAGGGTTTCTCCCTGGGCTTCAAATCCTGGTCCAATCGCTCAACGACGAGGCCCGCCTATCGACGATCGGCCGCATGGCGGCCAAGAGCTTCGTGCTCGACCGCTTGTGCCATCGACTTCAAATCATCGACTACCGAAAGCAGCGGCCGGAGGTGGCGCGGCAGCAGATCGAACGCCCGCTCTTCGTGCTCGGCCTGCCGCGCACAGGCACGACGATTTTCTACGAGCTCCTCGCACAGGACCCGAACCACCGTTGGCCCATTACCTACGAGGTCGCGGAACCGCTTCCACCGGCGCGCGAAGAGTCGTTTCTCACCGATCCGCGGATCCCGGCCGTCGACAAGCAGATGAACGAGATCGAAACCCTGGTGCCCGGATTTCAGGCAATGCACGAGCTGGGCGCCACGCTGCCCCAGGAGTGCATTGCGATGACGTCTTCGCACTTCATGTGCGTGATGTGGGGCGCGAATTTTTTCATACCGAGCTACGACGAGTGGCTGCGTCAGCAAGACGGATCGGGCGCCTATCGGTGGCACCGATTGTTCCTGCAACACCTTCAAGTCGACTACAGCAAGCCGCGCTGGCTCCTCAAGACTCCGGGCCACCTTCCGTTCATTCAAGCGATCGTCGACGAATACCCCAGCGCGGCGATCGTCCAAACCCATCGCGACCCCATGCGGGTCATCGCGTCCCTGGCGAGCTTGACGTGCGCCCTGCGCAGCGCGTTTTCAGACGAGATCGACCCGGTGCAAACCGCAGCAAACGAAACGACACACTACGCCCGAATGCTCAAGACCGGCATGGAGCAGCGGGAGCGTATCGAGGCCAAGGAAGGCCCTGGGAGGTTCTTCGACGTTCAATTCGAAGACATTCTGAACCGGCCGCTCGACGTCATCGAAGAGCTGTACGGGCACTTTGGGTTCGAATGGAGCCTCGACGTCCGCAACCGGATGCACACCTATCTGCAGAACCGTCCACGCGAAAAGCACGGCAAGCACAGTTACACCTTGGAGGAGTTCGGCCTGAGCCGTGAAGAACACGGGCCCTTGTTTGCCGAGTACTGCCAGCGATTCGGAGTAAAGAGCGAGGCATGAGACTCGGGAGATCCGGTTCATCCGGGACTGTACCCATTGCACCACAGTGGGTGTGGCCTGTTGGCACGGTCACCCGAGCGTGCTCCCGAATTGGCCCGAAAACAGAACGGTACGGCTCTTGCTTACTGGAGGGTGTGGACTCGCATCCGGCGAAGAGGACTGAACATGCAGCACTCCGGTGAAAAAAGCGTCGGCCTGAGCTTCTCGGTCCTCCGCGAGCGACTCGCGCTGTGGATGTGGAAGCACGGCTGGGTGTCTCGGCCGCTCTGAGCTCGTCACTTCCATCAGTTCATCTTCTTAGGCCGTCTCTCAGTCCCTCCACTTGGTCCGCGAGCCCGCACCCACAAGACCGAGATCCAGCAGCACGGTCACGACGACGAGCACGAGATACATGCCGTCGACGGCGCCGTTGCTGTTCATGGCGAACGCGTAGGAGAGCGTCGTCAGTGGCATGAAGAAGAAGCCCAAGAGCGGCCAGAGGGTCGTTTCGTAGGCGCGTCCTATGTAGTCGCTAAAAAGGACGACCAAGAGGATGGCAAAACGCGGCGTGCCAAGCGCCAAGCAACCGACGAGAAACGGCATGGGGGGACGATACCACGAGTCTGTCGTTCGATCGCTCGCCGCAGCGACGTGATACTGTCCCCGCCAGATGCGAGCCGCATGGTACGAAAAGCAGGGTCCGCCGAGGGAGTCGCTGGTGGTCGGAGACATGCCCGAACCCGTGCCTGGGGCCGGCGAGCTTCGCGTCCGCATTGCTGTGTCCGGTGTGAACCCGGGGGATGTGAAGAAGCGGCAAGACACATTTGGCGTGGGGATGCCCTATCCGCGCGTCGTGCCGCACAGCGACGGCGCAGGAGTCATCGACGAAGTTGGCGACGGCGTGAGCTCCGCGTGGATTGGCAAGCGGGTCTGGTGTTTTGGTGCGCAGAGCTATCGACCGTTTGGAACGGCCGCCGAGCTCTGCGTCGTCCCCGAAGCGCAGGTCTCAGAACTGCCAGTCGGAGTCAGTTTCGAACAGGGTGCTCTGCTCGGCATCCCTGGACTGACCGCACATCGAGCCGTCCATGCGGGCGGACCGGTCGAGGGGCGCACAGTTTTGGTTCAGGGCGGCGCTGGAGCGGTGGGCACCTGTGCGGTTCGTCTCGGGCGGCTCGCGGGCGCCACGGTGATCGCGACGGTGCAGCGTGCGGAACAGTCAGACGTCGCACGCGAAGCCGGTGCGCACCACGTCGTCCAGTCCGGAGAAGAGGTCGCAGCACGGGTCGCCGCCATTGCGCCCGATGGAATCGACCACATCGTCGAGGTCGCCTTCGCCGCCAACATCGCGAGCGACGAGCAGATGCTCAAGGTTGGCGGCTCGATCGCCACCTACGCGAGTAACGCTCCTCAGGCGACGATTCCATTTTGGCCGCTGGTGTTCAAGAACATCCGGGTCCTCTTCTTGGGCAGCGACGACTTCCCCCTGGGGGCCAAACGCCAAGCCGCACAGGGCCTGAACCGAGCCATCCAGGAAGCCTGGGTGGGCTTGCCAGTGGGGGCACGCTTCGCACTCGCTGACATCGCGGACGCCCACGCATTCATCGAAGAGCGCAAGGGACCGGGCCGCGTGGTGGTCGCCGTGCCTTCAGCGAGGTGATGGACCTCAGCGGTCCGCCAGCTGGCGCCCCACAACCTCGGCGTCAGGAATCCGCTTGAACTCGACTCGGCGCGTGAAAATCATGATGTGCGCGGTCAGCTCGAGTTGATCTACCTTGGGGACCTCGATGTCGATGCGGACCTCACGCTTGCGCTTGATCGAATACGCACGCCCGTGCCAGGCGCCGTCCTCCGCGTCGTACCGGAGGTCGCGAAAGATCGCGATGCCGACCGTCTCTGGCCGGCGCTCGCTCGAGACGATGACACCCTGATAAATGTCGGCGTTCCGACTCACCTCGATGATCGCCTCGCCCTCGCCGCGTTGCCAGTAGCCGAGGATCCGCGCGTCTTTCGCGTCCACGCCGGACGCGTGCGCCTCGGTATGGAGGCCACCTACAAGTAGCAGCCCTGCAAGCAACGCAAACGATACTTTCATCGGCCTGAGAATGGGGCTTCTCCTTCGGGACAACGGTAAGCCCCGATACTCTCTCAAAACAGCGGATTTTGCATCCAAAAAATGCTCGCAATGATGACTAGTGTGGATCCCAAGTGTCATCGGTCTTACAAAGGCGACTGTGAGGATAGCCATCAAGAGAGCCGCCTGGGCGTTCGTCGTGCTGTTGCTTCTCGTCGTCATCGGCGGCGGGGTCGCATGGATGCGCTTGCACCCTTCTCCACCGGGACTTCAGGTCTGGACCAACGGGCACGTCCTCACGATGGATGCGAACGAACGGCAGGCCACCGCACTCGTGATCGAGGACGACCAGATCGTCGCGGTTGGCAGCGACGAAGACGTGCAGCGCTGGTTGCCTGACGCCGACGTCGAGCTCGACCTCGAGGGGCGGACGGTTGTGCCTGGGTTCATCGAAGCCCATGGCCACTTCCCGGGCGCGGGGCTAGTCGCGGTTGCGGCCGATCTGAACAGCCCGCCGATTGGAACGGTCAAGACCATTCCCGAGGCGTTGGAAGCCCTGAAGCGCGTAGATGCAGCGCAACCGGGAGACGACTGGCTGATCGGCTTTGGGTACGACGACACGATGCTCGAGGAGATGCGACACTTCACGCGTGAGGAGCTCGATAGTGTCTCGACCACTCGCCCGATCCTCGCGATGCACATTTCCGCACACATGGCGGTCGTGAACTCCCTGGCTCTCGAGCGCTTTGGCATCACCGCCGAGACGCCCGACCCGCCCGGCGGAGAGATCCGCAAGGACCCGGGGACGGGGCAGCCCACCGGCTTGCTGCTCGAAACCGCGTCCCGGCCCGTCCAGTTGGAAGCGCTCAACATGCCCCCGTTGCAGCAGGTCGCCGTCGTTCGATCGGCAGCCGAGCTGTATGCTGCGCAGGGGTTCACGACGGTTCAAAACGGGCTCGCGACGCTCGAGCAGATCAAGGGGATGAGCGGGGCTTCGAAGGTCGGTCTGATCCCACAACGCTTGGTGCTCTGGCCGAAAGACGAGCTCGGGCTGGAAGTGGCCGAGGGCGCGTTGGAACTCACGCGATACGCGAGCGACCGGGTCCACATCGGTGCCGCCAAGTTCGTGGGAGACGGGTCGATTCAGGGATACACCGGCTTCCTCAGCCAGCCTTACTATCGGCCCGGCGAGCATGCAGCAGACTACCGAGGCTATCCGAACATCGATGCGGAGACGCTACGGACCCAAGTCAAAGCGATTCATTGCTCGGGCCAGCAGGTCGCGGTGCACGGCAACGGCGATGCGGCGATCGACCAATTTCTCGACGCGTGGGAAGCCGCCCTCGAGGCCTGCCCCGCTGAAGACGCGCGACCGATCCTGGTGCACGCGCAGATGTCGCGCCCCGAGCAGCTCGAACGCATGCAGAAGCTCGGGGTTTCTCCGAGTTTCTTCAGCGCCCACGTCTACTTCTGGGGCGACCGGCACCGGGACATTTTCCTAGGCCCCGAACGCGCCGCTCGAATCAGCCCCGCGGCAAGCGCCGCGGCCCTCGGGCTTCCGTTCACGACTCACCTCGACACGCCGATCGTGCCGATCGATTCCATGTTGCAGCTCTGGACTCCGGTCGTGCGCGAGACATCGAGCGCTCAGGCGCTGGGCCCGGAGGAGCGCGTCTCCGTGGAACAGGCGTTACGCGCGATGACCTACGACGCGGCCTGGCAGCTCCGATTGGAACGAGACATCGGCTCGATCGAACCCGGAAAGCAGGCAGACCTGGTGATCCTATCCGCGAACCCACTCCAGGATGACATCGACCTCCGCGCTATCCAGATCGAACGAACGCTCGTCGGCGGTGTCACGATCTACCAGAAGCCCGACTAGGAATCGTTCTGGGGAGCCTGAGCCCTGGCGTCGGGGGCCATCCGCGGCTAGGCCCCCCCCCGTGACGGACGAACCCGAGGCCCGTTCTCGTTCTGACGCACTCTGGCGTTTCTTTCGCTTTGGGGTCGTTGGGCTCAGCGGCGTGGTCGTCAATCAGGGGCTCCTCATGCTGCTCCACGGCACCTTGGGCGCCCCGCTCTTGCTTTCGAGCATCATCGCGATCGAGATCTCGATCCTCACCAACTTCGTGCTCAACCACACCTGGACCTGGCGCATGTCGCTGCGTGTCCCGGGCCTATGGCGCCGCACGCTTCAGTATCACGCAGCCGCCGTCATGGCCGCGTTCGCGGGCAACGTCATCGTCCTAATGGCGGCTGTCGAGCTCTTTGGCGTCGACTACCGAATCGCCAACCTCGTGGGAATTGCCGTGGGGACGCTGATCAACTTCACGGCCGGAGAGGTGTGGATCTTTCGTGGCGGCAGGTCTTAGCGTCCGATTCACTGGACGACGACGGTACAGGTCTCGCTGCACGCGGAGCCAGGGGTTCCGTTGTCCGAGCCGGCGTCGCATTCTTCGCCGAGGTCTGGCTGCCTGATGCCGTCGCCGCAGCTCGCGCCCTCCGTGCAATCCGGGTTGCAACCGCTTGCCCCGCCGAGGTTGTCGCCGTCGTCGCAGTCCTCGAAGCCTTCGTCCACGACGCCATCGCCGCAGTGGGGGCCGAGGGCCGAGCAATCAGGCAGGCAGTGCCCATACTCTCCAGTGTTCTGGCCGTCGCCGTCATCACAGAACTCGAATCGCGTCGCGACGCCGTCTCCACAGGTGTAGTCGCAGGTCGAGCGCTCGGTGACGAAGCCGTCGAGGGTGAGGCTGAAATTCGACGCTCCGGTGTGCCGCTCCGC
>CALLDH010000032.1 GCA_937998345.1 uncultured bacterium
ACATCGGCTCGTTAACTCCAAATGAGACGTGCTCAGGCTCCTGGGACGCTACCCCGGGTCCCAGCAACTGACGCCACGGGCGGCGGCAGACGACCCAAGTCACGTCTTGACCGGGCGCCTGCTTCGCCGAATGGCAGGCCATCCCCAGCGAGTGACGACGGATCGGCATTCAGGCGCAAGACTTGCGCCTGAATGACCGCTAGAAGCGCATGACCAACCCCGATCTCTGAGCTAAGGTCGTTCGCGAGAAACGGAGGCTATGGGCATGAGCGATAGAGTCGAAAAGATCCTAGCGAACTACGGTGGGGAGAACCCTGGCGTGATCGGAAACCTCCGGCGGCTAATGAACACTGGGCGGCTCGCCGGCACCGGGAAGATCGTGATCCTCCCGGTCGACCAAGGCTTCGAGCACGGGCCGGCCCGTTCTTTTGCGCCGAACCCTCCAGGGTACGACCCCGCCTATCATCCCGCGCTTGCAGTCGAGGCCGGTTGCAACGGCTACGCGGCACCGCTCGGGTTCATCGAGCAGGTTGCGCACGAGTACGCGGGCAAGCTCCCGCTCATCTTGAAAGTGAACAACAGCGACTCGCTCGGCGGGCCCGAGGAGCCTTGCTCGGCGTTGACGTCTTCGGTCGATGACGCGCTTCGCCTCGGCTGTTCCGCGATCGGCTACACGATCTACCCCGGTAGCGGGCTTCGCAACCAGATGTTCCAGGACCTTCGCGACCTCATCAACGAGGCGCGCGCGGTGGGCTTGCCCACCATCGTCTGGTCGTACCCGCGCGGAGCCGGACTCAGCAAAGACGGCGAAACCGCAATCGACGTCGTGGCGTACGCGGCGCAGATCGCCTGCCAGCTTGGGGCGCACGTCGTGAAGGTGAAGCCACCGACCGAGGTCGTCTTCCAGGACGCGGCCAAGAAGAGCTACGAGAACGTTCCCATCGGGACCTTGGCCGAGCGCATTCAGCACGTCGTGCAGGCGGCGTTCAACGGCAAGCGTATCGTCATCTTCTCCGGAGGCGCAGCCAAAGGCACCGACGCAGTCCTCGAAGAGATCAGCGAGATCGCCAAGGGTGGCGGTTACGGCTCGATCGTTGGCCGCAACGCCTTCCAGCGTTCCAACGCCGACGCCGTCAAGCTCCTACACGACATCATGGATATCTACGCCGCGCAGGCGTAGAAAGCGCTCATACACGCGTGACTGAGCCGGCTGTCCCACCCATCGTGACCGCAGCCTGGGATGCCTACGGGGATCACCGGGAGGTGGTCGAGGTGCGCGAGGTCAGCGCCAACGTGTCCACCAATTCGGTTTACCTGCTCGTCCTCGACGACGGGCACGCGATGGTGGCGAAACGATCGAGCTACGGGTCGTACGTGCACTTTCGCCAAGACCACTACCGCATCCACGAGTGGATCCACCGGCTCCGCGGGACTCGTTACGCGTCGTTCCTCGCGCCGGTGCTGCTCAAGAACGACGAAGTTTTCACCTATCGCGACGAGGGTGAGTGGGTGGTTTTCTATGGACAGCAGCCCTTCTACGACTTTCTGCCCAGAGTGCTGACCGATACGCAGGTCGAGTCGTTGGGGCAGGAAATGGGCCTGTTCCATCGGGCATGCCTGGAGATTTCGGATCGCGTGAAGCCGACCTGGCAGTCACTCGGCGCAGACGTGGCGAGCCTCCACGATGCGATCGGGAGCTCGGAGTGGCGCCGCGAGCGTGGCTTCATGGATTCGTCGATTAGCTTCGTGCGGGCGCACTGCGATGCGTTCCTCGGGAATGCCGACGACCTCGGCTACCACGAGTGGACGAAGATCCCAGTTTTGATCGACTGGAACATCGGGAACTTCTCAGTCGGCATGGACGGCGACGGCTTCAAGTTTTTCTCCCGCTGGGATTACGACTGGTTCCGCATCGAGCCGCGCATGCTCGACCTCTATTTCTGTGCACGCGTGGTGCGCTCGGAGGGCGATCAAACGGCCTTCAGTTACACGGCCGACCCGTTCTTCGATGAGCGCTTCATGAAGTTCTTGCGCGCCTACCACGAGGTACACCGGCTCACCAAGGAAGAGCTCCTCTTTCTGAAAGAGGCGTACCGCTTCTTCATCCTCAACTACGTGTTGCGGATTGGAGAGCACTTTTTCAAGCCAGACATCTGCCACCGCCTGCAGCACGAGGCGGTAGAGGAATACCTGCCGCACCTCGAACTAGTCGACTTCGAGCCGCTCCTCGAAGTGCTCTAGAAAAAAGGGGACTGTCCCCTTTTTTCTAAGTTGCGATGGATTCGCTGATGAAGGTGGGGATGATGCCGGAGGTGCGAATCATGAGGTCGGCTGTTTCGGGGAGGGTGTTGCCGGAGAGGACTAATGTGGTGTCGAAGCCGTAGGTGTTGGCGCCGATGATGTCGGTGCGGAGGGTGTCGCCTACGAAGAGGACGTCGCGTTTGGTCACCTTCGGGAGTTGTTCGCGGGCGCGGGCTAGGGCGTAGGCGAACATCATCGAGTCCGGCTTGCCGAAGCGGACGAAGGTTTTTTCGGTGATCTCGGCCAAGAGGCCTCCCAGGCTGCCAACCGCGATCGCGATATCGTTGCCGCGCATGGGGTAGGTGATGTCGGCGTTGGCGACGATCACCGGGATGTTCATCCGTCGAATCAGGTTGAGGGTGGCGTTCACGTCGCGAAACCAATCGAAGCCCTCGTCGTCGAGTAGGACGATGGCGACTAGATTGTCCTTGGGGGTGCAGTCCCCGACCGGAACCGGGATCTTGCCGGCGATTTCAATGTAGTGCGCGGACTCGGGCTTTCCGAGATAGGCGACTTTGCCGTACGGGATCTGCTTGTCGAGGTACTCCGCAGCCAAGAGCCCTGAGGAGATGTAGCGCTCGGCCGGCAGAAGCTCGCCTCCGGCTTGCTGGGCGTACCGCTCGGCCATCGACTCAGGGGACCGGGACGAGTCGTTCGTGACCACGAAGACCTCTTTGCCCGAGTCGATCAGCGAGGTGACCGTTTCGAGCGCGCCGTCGATGAGCCCCGTCGAGCTCTTCAGAACGCCATAGGCATCGAGAAAAATGACGGAGTACTTCTCGGTCGTCTCTCGGAAGGAAACCAGATCCATAGAACGGACTTATTCGGTTGGCGGGCGGGGGTCAATCGCCTTCGCCTCGCGTTTTCGGAGCACGAAGAGGACCAGCAGCACCATGAGGAACAAGACCACCCCCATCACCACCAGAACCTCGACTAGACGAATGAAGAAGTGGTCGATCAGGCCGCGGCCAACCGTGTCGAGCTTGGCTGTAGTCGTGGCGAGCTGAGAGTCGAGCTCACCCAGAATGGCGTCACGCTCATCTCCGATGGCCGCCACAATCGCATCGCGCTCCTCTTCGACCGCATCGAAAACCGTCATGCGCTCTTTCTCGATGCCCTGAAGCAGCGCGCGGGTTTGCGCGGAGAGCGTCCCTTCGAATGTGTCGAGGAACCCTGTCATCTCGCTCATCGAATTCACCATCGAATCGATGCGGCCGTGCACCCGCTCCTCGAACAAGGCTTGCACTAGGTACTCCGCCTGCCAGCGCACCTCGACGGGTGTCTGGACGGTGAGGATCGTCATTCGATCGCCCATGTCGCGCAAGGTTTCCTCCATGCTGCCCATGGCTTTGAGCCCGCCGTGCTGTTCTGGGGAAACCAGCGTGGCCAGGTCCGCGCGCGCCGACGGGCGAACGAAGAGCTTCCCTTCGATGGGGTGCGCGTCCACCCAGTCAGCGACGACTTCTTGCATCCGCTCGAATTCGTTGCCGGACATGACGTTGGAGGCGATCAACTCCGCTTCCGCGACGAGGTGCTCTGTCGTGTCCAGTGCACAGTTGTCGCGATCGCCAAGCGTGCCCGCTCCGCCCCCTTCGTCGAAGTACTGGTGCTGCTGCTCGGACAAGACCCAGAGCTCGATCAACCCGGCAAACGGGTCCTGGTCGAACGCCGCTGCGCGTGCCTGGGGCATGGCCCACATCCGCCATTGAAAGGCGTGCTCCCGTATGCTCGGGTCGTCCGTCGCGCTGGTGATATCGCTGACGCATGCCGCGACGAGTTGGGCGAACTGAGCGGCATACTCGTAGTCCCTCGCGCGGAGCTCATAGACGGTGACCTCTTCCTTCGCCATGTTGGCCATGAGCGAAGGTTTGTTCGGTGTGGTGTTGCAGCCCAAGAGCGACACAGCCAGCACTCCGACAGCGAGGATCTCTGGGCGGCGCCGCATCACGAACACCGCCCCCAGTAGAAGCAAGGCGAACAACCCGAGGCCGGTGCCATCCGTGCTTCCGGGAGCCGCAGCGCAGCCGCCCCTCTTGCCGCTGTCAAACTCGTGGGACGGTTTCCCGAGGTAGCTCAGGTCCTCTTTCGCATTCTCCACGAGCGCCGTCCGGCTACACAGGCTGACTCGCATCGGGTCGGCGTCGTCACGGAGGGCGTAGACGAGGTAGGTCTCACCTTTCACGAACGTGTACCCGCATGCAGCACTGGTCCCGGCCGTGTGCACCTTGATCTCTTCTTTCGGTTCGCCCTTCCAGACCCGCTCCACTCGGAGGGTGATTTCTCGGCCGCCAAACCGGGTGGCCAGATTCGGCTCGATCTTGATGACCTCGCCGGTGAAGACCGCATGGGACGACGTGAGGCCCTCGGACGGGGACAGCTTGACGCAGGAGCAGGCCCGCGCCTCGCTCGTCTGGGCCAGGCTTGCAAGCCCGAGAAACAACATCGCTAGCCAGCGCATGAGCCAGGTTGTAGCACGGCAGCGGCATCGGCCCGGGGGGCGCTTTGACACTGCTTTGGGGGGCGGCTACATAGGCCGCCCGCGGGCCTCGCAGCGCGCGGCTCGTCTTGAAATCCTTGCTTCTTGGAGAGGTGGCCGAGTGGTCGAAGGCAGCCGCTTGCTAAGCGGCCGTGCGGTGTAGAGCCGTACCGGGGGTTCGAATCCCTTCCTCTCCGCCAGTCGGGGCGCTTGACGCTCTAAGGGGTGCGGCTACGGTGCGCGCCTCGGGGACCCATAGCTCAATTGGATAGAGCGCCGGTCTACGGAACCGGAGGTTGGAGGTTCGAGTCCTCCTGGGTCCGCTACTCTTCGACCGGCTGGCTCTATTCGGACACGCGGGGAGGTTCTCACGCTCGGCGGGCGCGTGTCGACCTCGCGCTTCGCGCTCGGGGTTTGAGCTATGGGTCCCGCGGCGTGCAAACGCGCCCGGATTCCGTGCGGGTCGGCGTGATCGTAGCGCTCCGCGGTCAAGCTCGCGTCCTTATGTCGCGCCAGGTAAGCAACGTCTTCGATTCGTAGCCCGTTCTCGACAAGCGCGGAGATACCTCCGCTTCGCAAGTCATGAAACCGCTTCGAGGCGCCGCCGGGGAGAAGCTTGCGCGTCTCGCGCCATCGCCAAGAATAGGTCGCGTTCCAAGGCTCGCCGCTCTCATTCGGAAAGCGGTCGAAGACGTGACCCTCCAAACCGGCTCAATCGGTCGAGGATTGGACGAATGTCGCAGTTCTTCGGCGCTTTACGCCGGTTCACGCAAAGGGTAAGATGGCTGCCTTGGGAACGGAGGGGTCGATGAGTGTACCAAAGCTGTTTGTGATGGCCGTGCTGTTGGCCGCAGTGGCGGTCATTGGTTGTAAGGACGACGGCGGCACTGGCGGAAGCGGCGGTACGGCTGGCAATGGCGGTGGCGGCTCGGGAGGTGCTGCCGAAGGCTGCGCCGACGCCGGTGTCGTTTGCGCCGACTGCGAGGCGGACACGCCCGAGTGGGAGCGATGTCAGGGGGCGGTCGTTGTCTGCAATTTTCTTGAGCCGAGCGAGTGCCAAGCGTGCATCGAGTCCTCGGAACCGGCCCGCGACTGCGATGGGGCCGGCGGTACCGGAGGAACCGGTGGGACAGCTGGCGGCGGCGGCATGGGCGGCACGCCTGCGGAAGGCTGCGCCGATTCTAATGACCTTTGCGCCAACTGCGAGGTGGACACGCCCGAGTGGGAGGTTTGTCTGGGCGGCGTTTTTCTCTGCAACGAGTTCGTTGAGCCGATGGAGTGCCCCGCCTGTATCGAGTTGTTGCAACCGGGCAGCGACTGCGACGGGGCCGGCGGCACCGGAGGAACCGGCGGCACCGGAGGAACCGGCGGCATCGGAGGAACTGGCGGCACGGCCGGAACCGGTGGCAGCGGCGGTAGCGGAGGCTTCCCACCCACGGAGGCCGTGTGCGTGCTTTGCGGGCCTAACGACTTGCTCCAGGAGCAGTGCGCGTTCGCGTACGAGGCGTGCGTCGCCAACCCACCATCCGGCAACGCGCTCGAGAAGTGTGTTGTGCTCGGCCTCGCTGCTTGCAAAGAGCCGCAACCCGGCTAACGGTTGCGCCGGTGCAAATCAAACAGCGCGAAGGTTGCCCCTGGCGACCTCGCGGGGATATCGGAGCAACACGGCGTAACACTGACGAACACCGAAGGGCTGCTCGCCCTGTACCCGTTCGCCCAGGCACCGGGGTCGACGCCCGTGTTATTCGGCGTTTGCAGCGACAGGGGGCTCAGAAACTTCTTCGCGAGAGAACTACGTCTCGCGATACAGGTCGTCCATGAGCCTTCGCCTTTCGGTCCGCAGGCTCTCCTCCTCAAGGTCAAGCGACCTCAACGGGGCTCCGCGACACCCACATCCAATTCGCCGTCCACGCATCAGACGCAGAACCTGCATCTTGCACCTGGAGATTTCCCACTAAGAACCGGGCTTCCCTCTGGCACGCCTGATGCACTTATCTACTCCAACGAGGTTCGCGATGCGTAGGTGAATCTTGTTGGTGCTTCTACTTCTGCTCGTCGTCACGCCAAGGTGCGATCTATTGTGGAGCGAGTGCAGCATCGATAGCCAGTGCGATGACGACAACGTTGCACCAATGATGTCTGCGACGTTAGAGCGACGCCCAGCTACGATCCCGACGCATCCTTCTGTGACGACTCAGGAACCCGGGGCTATTGCGAAATCAGCGACGTCAACGACCGCGCGCCGTACGATGTCGATGGGGAACCTGGGATGTGTGAGGCCGGAGAGTGTCGCCCAAGCGGGGAAGTATCTGAGCCCACCGTTGACGGGGGCGTTTGAGGTGCAGCCGTAGGGAGGTTGTGATGCGGTGCTTGTTCGGATTTCTATGTGTCTGCGTGCTGGGTGTGGTTGAAAGCGAGCGAGGAATTGTGCATGGTCATCGTCTGAGTCGACTCGTTTGATAGGGTGGCGAGCCTGGGGGAAGGAGCCGGTTCGCATGGAGTCTTGGAAGAGCAGCATCGTGATCCACGCACCCGCGGACGACGTGTTCGCGTATGTGGATGAGCCGATGCGTTTGGCCGAGTGGCTGCCGCACATCGTTGAAGTTCGGGATGTGATCGGGACCGGGGCCGGGCAGCAGTTCGAATGGACGGCCAAAATGGCCGGGCTTCTGCTCCGTGGACAAAGCACGGTCGTCGAGCATGTTCCCAATCACTGTGGAGTGCATCAGAGCATTGGAATGGTCAGCAGTACCTTTGGATATTTCGTCGAACCACACGTGGAAGGGACGACACTAACCCTCGAGATCGAATACAGCATCCCCATGCCGTTGATTGGCCGGCTGGCGGAGCGCGTTCTCCTCCGGCGAAACATACGGGAGTTCGAGCTGGCGCTCATCAACGTGAAAGAGATGCTCGAGAGCTAAGCGAGGGTGCTCAGAAGGCGGCGGGCCGGGAGACGGGGGGGCAGGCCACCGGTTTCAGCGAACTAGAATCCGACGCAGATGCCGGCGCATGTTCCGGACTTGCATTCGGCGTTAGCGGTGCACAGGCTTCCGTTATTCAGATCATTGATGCAATCTCCAAAGAGATTGCAATGTTTGCTCGCAACGCATTGGCTGTCTCTGACGCATTGGGCGCACAACCCGGCCGAGCAAATGTTGGATGTGCACTCTCGGTTCGCGGTGCAGACGGCGTTGTTGCCGAGGTTGTTCTTGCAATCGCCGAAGAGATCGCAGTGTTTTCCCGTGCCGCAGCCATCGTCGCTCACACATTCTGCGCACAATCCCACGGAGCAAATTCCCGAAAGGCATTCGGCATGCGCGGTGCAGACGGCGTTGTTGCCGAGATCTGCGATGCACTGGCCGAACAAGTTGCAATGCTCGGACGCGGGGCACCCCTGTTCGTTAGCACATTCGAGGCACACTCCGAGGGTGCAGGCGCCACTGGCACACGCTTTGTTGGTGGAGCAGTTGCTGCCCGTCTCGAGGCCTCTGGCCAGACAGACGCCCCAGTTGCAGATGTTCGATGGGCAATCGTTGTTCGTCACGCACAGGTAGGGCGCGCATTCCCCATGAATGCTGCAGTGGTCAGAGGCGCAATCGTTGCCCGTGATGCAACTGGCGCCGTTCGGGAGGTCGCCCGTGCAGTCGCCACAGTTGTCGACCGTTTCGCCAATGTTCACGTCGCACGTTCCGTCCCCGCACGTCGTCTGGTCCGGACAGCATTCGCAGTATATTCCTTGGTCGTGCAGGTATGGTTGGTCCGAGGCAGTGGCGACGGCCGTCGCATAGATGGATGCGAGAGTAGCGCAAGCGGTCAGGCACGGGCCCGTCAGGTAGTGGGTGCGACAGGTTCCTAGTAGGCGCTCTGCAAACTCCAGGTCGCATCGGGCACGGCTCGAACCGCAGACCGAATAGCAGTAGTCGTGGAGCTCGCACGCGCCCTGCGTCTGACCTGCGTTTCCGAATGGAACGCTGCACACCCCGGCAGTGACGTGTTTCAGCGGGTTGTCCTTGATGGCCTGGCGAGCTTCCTCGTTCTCCTCGCTTGGGATGTTGTAGCCGGCCTTCTCCAGTGCATCGAGAAAGGCATCGGCGCTGCAACCGTCCGCGTTCTTCGGGGAGTCACCATTGGGGCCTCGCGCCGCGTAACAGTCGCCCTCCCGGTCGTCGTCAGTCACGGCTTCGCCCATACAGGGCGCGCACCCGCTCAGCGTGCACCGTGGCTCTCCGTCCGGGCATTCCTCGTCGCTGATGCACGACTTCTGCTCGCAGCTCCCATTCGCGCAGGTCTGCGTACCATCCGCGCAGTCCGCCGCTGCCAGGCACTCCACGCAGGTTTCCGTACTTAGGTAGCAGAGAAGTCCCTGAGCCTCGCAATCGCCTTCGGCGCCACAGCTTAGCCGCAGCCCGCCGCCTTCGCCGCCGACTCCGCGGCCGGTGCCGCCACCGCCACCGCCACCTGTGCTTACATCATCACCACACCCACCGAGCGCAGCTCCTACGAGGACAAGCCCCAGCATCCATGGGAAATACGCGCGCATCGGTCACCTTCGTGAGCGACCGACGGTCTAGCCCGCCAAACACTCTAGCCTGACACCGTACACAGGTCGCCCGTCGCATGGAACAGAAGAACTCGCTGCGCGTCGGATTTCATGCGAAGCGATGCTGTGGGGACGAAGTCACTCTACGGGGTAGACGGTGATGTGGGCTTCGTCGTCTTGGGAGGCTAGGACGGCGCCGGTGATGATGGAGCCGACGAACATGCCGACGCCTGTGTAGAACATGGGGCGGTAGCGGATCTGGTCACCGTAGAGTGGGTCGTGGCGGTAGTCGATGGAGGCGAACATCAGCGCCATGCCAGCGATCGAGCCGGCGACGAACGTCGCCCAGCCAGCTTTTCGCATGCGGCTCTTGTCGACGTAGCGGCCTTCGATGGTCGAGTCGGCGGTCAGGTCAATCGGTTGTGGGACGTTGACCGGCCTGCCTCCATCGAGCGAGAGCGCCATTCGATGGCGGCCTGAGAGCAGGGTTGCATCGCAGGGTGCTTCGCAGATAGGTTGGTAGGCCTTGGTGACGACCTCGCCGTAGTAAGGTGCTGCGCCGTAGCCGACTCCGACACCGCCCCAGCCTGGTCCGCCCCAGCCGTAGCTCATGCCGAAGCTCACTCCGCTGATCGAGGAGTAGCTACCGCCGACCAACAGTTGGAATGAAACGCCGTCGGTCGGTGAGTGGAAGTGGGCCTTCACGGGCTTGCCGGAGATCAAGACTCGGCCGGGCCGGTCGAGGATGATGCCCGTGGATGGCGTTTGGAATTCAGGAAGCCCGGGCTGAGGTGGCGGGGGCGCGTCGATGACGACGGTCGATGATGGCTCGTCTCTCGGCTCTGCACCGGAGGCTTGTTGGCCGAACGCGGCGGCCGGCTCAATGACCGTGGCGAGCAGGATGAGGGCGATCGAAAGACGCATGATTCGCTCTATCGCTAGGTAAGCCTTCTTGCCCTCTCAAAGCCAACTAGACAAATATAGCGTTAAAAGTGGCCCCGCCACACGTCGGTTACCGCTACCGTTGCTCCCTTCCGGGCCTGGCGGGTTTCACGGGCCGACGTTGGCAGGACCATAAACTGGCGGAGAGGAAGGGATTCGAACCCCCGGTACCTTTCGGTACACACGATTTCCAATCGTGCACCTTCGACCACTCGGTCACCTCTCCAGGCGGAGTCCGCCTTCCTATACGCTTCAGCCTCTGCTTGTTGGGCAGGGGCGTCTGCGGTCGTCAACTTGTAGGTCAAAGAACGTGGCGGAGAGCAAGGGATTCGAACCCTTGGTACCTTGCGGTACACGTGATTTCGAATCACGCACCTTCGACCACTCGGACAGCTCTCCGCGGCGGAAGCTAGCAAAACACTTTGGGGTGTCAACGGCTGTTGCGGGGGGTGTTCTTGGCTCGAATTGCCGCAAAAAACTGGCTCAAAAGTGCGCTGCACTCGTCCGCCAGAACACCCGGTACACATTCGAAGCGGTGGTTGAGGCGTTCGTCGCTGCCGATGCGGTAGAGGGTTTGGGTGGCGCCAGCTTTTGGATCATCGCAACCCCAGACGACGCGGGGGACGCGGGCGTTCACGAGGGCGCCCGCGCACATCGGGCAGGGCTCGAGGGTGACGTAGAGAGTGGTGTCGATGAGGCGCCAACTGCCGAGCTGCTTGGCGGCTTCTCGAATCGCCACCATCTCCGCGTGCGTGGTCGGGTCTTGGGAGGCTTCACGTTCGTTGTGGCCGCGTCCGATGACCTGGCCTTCGTGGACGATGAGCGCGCCGACCGGGACTTCGCCCTTGGCCTCGGCGAGACGTGCCTCGGCGATGGCCACTTGCATCCATTGCTCGTCCGCGTGGTCGCCGGTCATCGGGCGCCCTGCGTTTCCCGGTACCAGGCGGCGAGCTCGGCCATGCCCTGCTCGCGGGTCACGACGGGCTCGTACCCGAGGTCCTGTTTGGCTCGATTCATCTCGAAGGCGCTGGTGTGGCCTCGCCGAATCACTCGACTGAGGTGAAGCGACGATAGCCCGGTCCGGGACGAGATCCAGGCCCAGCGGTAGGGGCCGGCACTTCTCGGTGCGCTCCATCCGAGGGCAGCGCTCAACTCGGTGAAGAAGTCGCGGGAGACCGAGAGCTCGGTGTCGACCACGTTGTAGACGTTGCCGGTCGTCACCTTGGCTTGCACCGCGCAGAGCACTGCGTGCGCCAGGTTGCCCACGAAGGTCGTCGCCATCAGCTTCTTTCCGCCGCCGACGATCCGGATGCCGCCCTGGTCGGCTTCCGCCCTCCAAGCCGGAAGGTGAGTCGTGTCCCCGGGGCCCCACACGAGTGCCGGTCGGAGCGCGGTGGTCCGGAAGCCTCGTCTGCCCGAGACGCGAACGAGCTCTTCTGCATGGAGCTTGCTACTCGCGAGCTCGCCGAACGGGCGCGGCGGGGCCTGCTCTTCGTTCCAGAAGGAGCGCGGTCCCTCGTAGAGGGTCACGTCGGCGCAGGAAATGTGAATCAAGCGGCGGCACCCGGCCTGCCTGGCGGCGTTGATGACGTTTTCGGTGCCGGCGATGTGCACCCAGCCGAGCGCGTCCGGATCGGCGGCTGGGTCGGCGATCCCGGCGGCGTGAACCATGGCGTCGCAACCGGCCGCGGCGACTGCGAGTCGGTTTGGATCCCCGAGGTCGCCGACGATTCGTTCGACTTGCTGAAGCGAGCGAGAGTCCGAGCCTTCGCGAACGTAGGCGACGACCTCGTGTCCGGCGGCCTCGAGGCTGCGCACGACGGCGCCGCCGATGAATCCGGTTGCCCCTGTGACCAGACAGCGCACGCCCGCCTTGTAACAGGAAGCGCCCGGTTCACAAAGGGCTAGAGCCAGTCCGTATGCTCGACAGCGTAGCTGGCGACCAGCTCGATTTCACCGGCGGCGCGGCGTTCGATCTCGAATACGATGTCGGCTGGAAACGACTCACCAAAATGGCGCTGACACGCAACGAGGACCTCGCCCTTGGTGCCGTCGAAGGGCACGTCCTCGAAACGCCCCAGCGGCGTACCCTCTGGGGTGCTGAGCATGAGGTTCACGGAGTCGGCACCCGTGAGTTCCAAGCCCTGCAGCCGATGAATGAGCAGTCGCCCTCCCTCGGGGAAGCGGGCCCGGCCGCGTTCCCCCGGTTGCATCGGGTTCTCGGCCATCAGCTCGCCTCGACTCTCGAGCGCAGCCAGCGCTTGGGTCGTGATGACCGGCGGGATGACGATCCCCGCGCTGCCGACCACTGCGCCCCAGCGCTCGGCCTCAGCGGCGCAGTGCGCGCATTCGAACAAGAGTTGCTCGAGCCGTTCGCCGGCTTCTTCGTCGAGCTCGCCTGCAAAGAAGTCGATCCAGCGATCGGCGTCGACGCCATGTGAGCAGATCGCCGTCATGCCACATCTTCCGCGCGGTCCATGCAGTCACGAAGCTTGCGCAATGCACGGTGCCGGATGACCCGGACGTTTCCTGGCGCGACTCCAAGCTGATCCGCGATCTCGGCGCTTGACCGCCATTCGGAGAACGACAAGTTCACGACTTGCTGCTCCCGCTGGGACAGCCCGCCGATGCAGAATGTGAGGTGTTCGACCGAAGCTGTCCCCCACGGCGGCTCGGGAGCTTGTTCGCTTGCAGGTTCCGGCTCGCTCGCCAGCCGCTGCACGACCTTTGCCGTCCGCTCGCCCGAGCGTCGTAGCGTATGCGCGACGTTGCGACACACGCCGAGCACGTACCGATCGAGAAGCTCGAGGTCGTCGACGCGACCGTTGCGCAGTGATGTAAGCATCACCTCCATGACCCTTTGTGCCAGATCTTCGGCTTCCGTTACACCGCGGAGGTGGCGGAGCCCGTAGAGCCGCGCGCGTTGCCAAAAACGCTGGCAAAGCTCGGCCTCGGCGGCGCCCGCCGTCGCGCCCCCCTCCTGGACGCGCCGGGCCAGCTCCGCATTGCCGGGGTGCTCCAGTTCCGCCGTTGCCACTGGCGAAGTCTACAGGATCTTTTTCTGTAACGGGTCGCGGTTCGACGACACGTCGGAGTGAACCATCAAGGAGGCCCGCTATGCCCATGACCAACGACCAGGCTGGAACCCGCATCGACGAAATCGCACCGAAGATCTTCCGCATCAGCACGCCGGTGCCGCCGGAGGCCATGCCGGGCGGATTCACGTTCAACCAGTTCCTCCTCGTCGATGACGAGCCGCTGCTTTTTCACACCGGGCCACGCAAGATGTTCTCGCTCACCCACGAAGCGGTCGCCTCGGTCATCGATCCGTCGCGCTTGCGCTGGATCTCGTTCTCCCACTTCGAGGCGGACGAATGTGGCGCGCTCAACGAGTGGCTCGCGGTGGCGCCGGACGCTCTGCCCTTGTGCGGCGCCCTAGCCGCCATGGTTTCAGTCGACGACTTCGCCGATCGCCCCGCGAAGCCTCTCGCGGACCGCGAAACCCACTCACTCGGCAACCTGTGCGTCCAGTGGTTCGACACCCCGCACTTGCCCCACGGCATGGAGGCCGGCTACCTGTTCGAAACCACCACGCGCACGCTTCTTTGCGGCGACCTGTTGGCTCAGCCCGGTGCCGCGCCCCCGGCGATCACCGAATCGGCCGCCCTGGTCTGGGAGCCGAGCGAGGCAATGCGGAAGGAGTTTCCCTACGCACCGATCCCCGGCGCCGCAGCGTTGCTCGACAAGCTGGCCGCGACCGAGCCCGAGGTGCTCGCGTGCATGCACGGGGCCTCGTACCGAGGTGACGGATCGGCGCTTCTCCAAAGGCTAGGGGCAGCGCTTGGCAATGGCTGAGGCCCGCCCGGCGGCTACGCGGCTTTCTGGGCGCCTTTGGCCGGCGGCTGAAGCCGAGCCGCGATGGCCTCTTGGAGCTTGCCGTCTTTCTCCATCGCCGCGCGCATGTTTTCCCGGCCTTGGGCGATGTTCTTCCCGCCGAATCGATAGTAAGAGCCGCTCTTCTCGACGGCGTCGGCTTCGACCGCCCGGTCTAACAGGTCACCGACCGCGTCGATGCCCTTGCCGTAGCGGATGTCGAATTCGGCTTTGCGGAAGGGAGGGGCGAGCTTGTTCTTCACGACCTTGACCCGGGTGCGGTTACCGAGAATCTCATCGCCTTGCTTGACCGCGCCAATGCGGCGGATGTCGAGGCGTACGGATGCGTAGTACTTGAGTGCGTGACCACCCGTGGTCGTTTCCGGGGAGCCGAAGATTACGCCGATTTTCATGCGGAGCTGGTTGATGAACACGATCGTCGTGCCCGTGCGATGAGCCGCTCCGGAGAGCTTGCGCAGCGCCTGGCTCATCAGGCGCGCTTGGAGGCCCATGTGCGAGTCACCCATGTCACCCTCGAGCTCGGCTTTGGGCACCAGGGCGGCAACCGAGTCGATGACTACCAGATCCACCGCCCCGCTTCGCACGAGGAGGTCAGCGATGTCGAGCGCCTGCTCGCCGCTGTCAGGCTGGCTGACCAGGAGCTCGTTGGCCTGCACGCCGAGGTTCTTGGCGTAGTAGATGTCGAGCGCGTGCTCGGCGTCGATGAACGCCGCGACCCCACCCATGGCCTGGCATTGCGCGATGGCGTGCAAGGTGAGTGTTGTTTTCCCGCTCGACTCGGGGCCGAACACTTCGACCACCCGGCCCTTGGGATAGCCGCCGCAGCCGAGCGCCTCGTCGAGCGATGGGCTGCCGGTAGGGATGCACGGCACCCGCTCGGCCTTTCCATCGCCAAGCCGCATCATTGCGCCCTTGCCGAACTGCTTTTCGATGGTCTGTAAGAGTGCGTCGACGGCCTTGAGTGGTTGTTTCATGTGCTGTTGCTCCTCTGTTCTCTCGGTCGGTTGATGTTTGTGATCCACTGAGCCTCACGCCGGCTCGCGATCCAAAACTCGGTACTGCAAGGCCTCGGCGGTGTGGGCGGGGAGAACCTCGCTCGACTCATCGAGGGCGGCGATCGTGTGTGCGACCCGGAGCGCCTTCATGTA
>CALLDH010000033.1 GCA_937998345.1 uncultured bacterium
GTCGCCGCCCATATCCGCGGACTCTTCAGAGCGAAGAGATGGGGAATCGCGCTACACTTCCACCCCCAGAAATTACGCAACTCCAACGAGCGAGGTTATCCGTGCCCCAGGTCCATATTCCCTCCCGCTACCGGGTCCCCACGAAAGGCGAGGGCCAAATCGAGGTCGAAGCCAGCACCGTGAGGGCGTGCATCGAAGCCGTCGAAAAGGACTACCCGGGTTTTCAGGAGTTGATCCTCAACGCCGAAGGCGAACTGCACCTGTTCTCGAAACTCTTCTTGAACGGTGAATTGCTCGACCGAAACGCCCTCGACACTGCGGTTTCCGGCGACGACATCGTCGCCGTTCTCGCACCGGCCGCCGGGGGATGACCCCTCGGGTAGTGTCCCCAGCGGCAAGGCTTTTTGTTAATCTCGTCCCTTCTAATTGATTAAGGAGATCCTCCATGGGTGGCCCCACCGGCGATCGAATGATCCGCGTCGACATGACGAACCAGACTGCGAGCATCGAACCCTACCCCGAGGACTGGAAACTCCTGGGTGGGCGATCTCTTTCCGCGCGAATTCTGCTCAGCGAATGCGACCCGACCTGCGAACCGCTCGGGCCAGACCACATCCTCGTGATCGCTCCGGGACTCCTCGCCGGAACGTCCGCTCCAACCTCCGGGCGCATCTCGGTGGGCGGCAAGAGTCCGCTGACCGGCGGCATCAAGGAAGCCAACGCGGGCGGCGATCCCGGTCAGGACCTGATGAAACTGGGCTACCGCTGCATCGTCGTGAAGGGACAGCCCGCCGACACCAATAAGCGATACGCCCTCGACATCACCGCCGACGGCGTCAACGTGATTTCCGCCGACGAGCACAAGGGCAAGTGGAACTACAAGCTCATCGAGGATCTCACGAAGACCTACTCGCCGAAGGCCTCGTTCATTTCGATCGGGCCCGCGGGAGAGATGAAGCTCAGCGGAGCCTCGGTAGCCTGTACGGATAGCGACCAGGATCGCCGACCCGCGCGTCACGCGGGTCGGGGTGGACTCGGCGCCGTGATGGGGAGCAAGTGCATCAAGTACATGTCGATCGATGCCGGCAAGCGACCCGCGCGGAAGGCGGAGAAGAGCAAAGAGTTCTCCGCAATGTCGAAGAAGTACACCAAGGAGTACCAGGAAGGACCCGCGCAAGAACCCTTTCCCAAGTGGGGCACCAGCGCGCTCGTCACCGAGGCGAACAACATCTACACAGTCCCGTACAAGAACCGCGTGGAGGGACGCTCGCCAGACGTGGATACACTCGACGGCATGCGCATCGTAGAGTCGTTCGAAGAGCGCGGTGGCGGCATGCACAACTGCATGACGGGCTGCATCGTGAAGTGCAGCAACATCGTGAACGACAAGGACGGCAACTACAAGACGTCCGCACTGGAGTTCGAGACGCTGACCCTGCTCGGCTCGAACTGTGGCATCGCGAGCTGGGACGACGTCGCCGACCTCGATCGCCTTTGCGATGACATCGGGCTCGACACGATCGAGACCGGAGCCGCCGTCGCGATCTACATGGACTCGGGCGAGATGGACTTCGGCAACGCCGAGGGCGCCAAGAACCTGCTGAGGGAGATCGCCGAGGGCACCGATCTCGGCAAGGCGATCGGCAACGGCGCCGTCGCGACCGGGCGCCGGCAGAAGCACAAGCGCGTTGGAACCGTGAAGGGACAGGCGCTACCCGCCTGGGATCCGCGCCCCCTCAAGGCGGCTGGCGTGACCTACTGCACGAGCGCGATGGGCGCCGACCACACCACGGGTCTCGTGGTGGACCCGGGACAGTCCATCGATGACATTGCGCAGGCCTCACAAGAAGCGCAGATCTTGAACACCGCGATCGACTCGTCGGGCTTCTGCCAGTTCCTGATGCCCAATATCGAGGAGATTGCCGAGTTCTACAGCCACGTCTTCGGCGAGCAGGTGACGCGTGAGCAGATCGCCGACATCGCCTGGCAGTGCATGCAGGAGGAGTGGGAGTTCAACCGGCGCGCGGGCTTCGGCCCCAAAGACGACGAGATGCCGGACACGATGAAGGAAGACGGGATCGGACCGGAGAAGACCGTCTGGGACATCCCGCAGGAGATCGTCAACAAGGCGTACGAGCGCTTCGATCCCCGTGAGGAACTCTTTACCCAAAAACCGTCTTAGAGGCCCAACAACATGAGCAAGACAGAGGATCTCTACAACGAGTATCTGATCACGAGCATGGTTCCCGGGTTTGCACCCGTCGAAGTCGAGAGAGCCAGCGGAACCATGTATTACGGCACCGACGGCCGCGAATACCTCGACTGCTTCAGCGGAATCTCGGTCACGAACGCGGGCAGCGGCCACCCGAAAATCAACGCCGCCGCCAAGGAGCAGATCGACAAGCTCGTCCACTGCTGCACCTATGTCTACTACAGCCCGAGGGCGGGCGAGCTCGCGAAGCGGATGGCCGAAGTCACGCCGGGCCGACTGCAGAAGAGCTTCTTCAGCAATAGCGGTGCGGAGGCGATCGAAGGCGCGATGCGCCTCTCGAAACACCACACGGGCAAGAACGAGATCTTGGCCCTGACCCACAGCTTCCACGGGCGCACCAACGCCACGCTCTCGATCACGGGCAATAGCGGGCGCAAGATCAGTGGCGGCCCCTACCTATCGGGAATTGCATTTGCGCCCGCGCCCCACTTCTACCGCTGCCCGTTCGGGTCCAAGACGGAAGAAGAATGCGGCGAGCGCGCCGCGAGCTAC
>CALLDH010000034.1 GCA_937998345.1 uncultured bacterium
AGGGGTCTGACCCCTATTTGTGGTGGAGGTGGCCTGGGTGCTAACTTGTGGGGGTGAGGGGATTAGGTATGCGACGTTCATCTTATGGGGCGTTCTTGCTGGCCTTTGGGCTGGTGCTTGGCGCAGGTGTTTATGCGGACACGGGCAGCGCTAGCAAACGTGGGCCGAGTGCGCTCGAGCAGTCCATGGGCGAGATTCAGTGGGGTTGGACGCCCAAGCAGGTGTATCGGCGCCTGAAGAAGGACATCGAGGCCTCGTACGCGGAGCCGATTTCCAAGACGACCGATGCGATCGAGGAGGACCGGCTCCGCCACAAGATGGCGGAGGAGGCCCGGGAGATTCGCGACTCGTACTTCGAGTTCGACGGCACGCCGAGCGCGTACGATTCCGGGTACCTCAAAGGTGAGTTCACTCACAGAAATGGCGAATCCTTGATTCGAGTCCGAACGAAGAACACGCAGGACTATTTCTTCTTCATCAAAGAGCGCCTATGGAAGCGATACCGCGCGTTCGACGCTTCCGTATTCGAGGGCGCTACCTTCGCCCAGTTCGGCGGTGCCCTGCAGCAGCGATACGGCAAGGCTAAGAAGAAGAACGGGGCCCTGGCGCCCGGTGCCGAGCCCACGCAGTGGTACGAGTGGAGAGAGTCCCGGGTGCGGGCGCGAGCCGTCGATAACAACGAATTCTACGGTTTCTACTGCCTGATCCTCGAGGATCCAAAGACTGTG
Organism: uncultured bacterium; assembly: GCA_937998345.1. Lineage (GTDB taxonomy): Bacteria > Myxococcota_A > Polyangia > Polyangiales > Houyiibacteriaceae > SG8-38. The sequence goes on from CALLDH010000034.1 coordinate 729, forward strand.
GCCCGACTTGCCCAGCTTCGAAAGAACAAGCCAGCGCAGGCCGACACCAGCGACACCTTGGTAGACATGGTTGCTGACGAGAGCAACGACGATCAACACGCCGATATTGCGGACCGGATCACTGGCGAGATTCGGCGCCATGATACGCCGGAAGTCGACGAACAGAAATAGCACCGACGTAGGTGTGGGTAGGATTTACACCGCCCCGTCTCCCCGAGTAATCTGATGAGTCTCGAGGGGTTCTGGTTTGCGGTACCGTCTGCGATTTCATCTACAAGAGGTCGATCTGACCGGCGACGAAATCGTCATTGGCCGAGGCTCGATGGGCCACGTGACGATCGACGATCCGATGCTGTCGCGCCGGCACATGCGAATCGACCTCTCTGGGTCTGAGCCGACCCTCGAGGACCTGCACAGTCGCAACGGAACGCAGCTCAACGGACGGCCACTGGTCGGTCGCGCCACGCTCGAGGATGGCGACCGAATCCGCATCGGGACGCAAGAGCTGGTGTTCCTGATCCCGAATCCGGTGAAGAAGAACCATCGGACGACGTCCGGGCTCACGTTCTGCGCCGGGTGCGCAGTTCCGTATCCGAGCTCGAGCGCACAGTGCCCGCATTGCGGCGCGATTCCGACCGAGCAGGGCGTGAGCACGTCGGTTCGGGACGTCGCGGCATCGGGATGGACGTTCCATTTGCTTTCGCAAGTGGTGGAACGCGCCATCGAACAGGGTCGCCTGGCTGACGCCGAACGAATGATGTCGCGAGGCGTGTCGGAGCTCGAGGAGCAGCTCGAAGAGGGGGTCGAGGTCGAGCCGAGCCGTGTTCTCGGTGTTGCCGAGTGCGCCGCCCGTCTTGGATGTGCGCTACGGAGCGCGCGTTGGCTAGAGATCGGAGCCAGGCTGTACGGGCGCGCTGACGAACCGCCTTCCCGTGAAGTCCTTGCCCTCGTCGATGAGTTGCCGGCGGACGCCCGGCTCGCCGACGCGATGAGCGCGTTACGTCATGCTGGCCCCCCAACCCGCCAAGCCGGCTAAGGGCCGCACTCCTCTTTGGTCCAGACCTAGTGTGCGAGAGATTTTTTCTTGTGGTCGAGCGCGCCCGCAGGAGCGTAGTGAGAGGCACTCATGTGCCTCGCAGCGGAGCGACGAGAACGTAAGCCGACCACAAGGAAACAGATCCGCGCACTAGTGGGCTGAAACGACCTGCTCCAGTCCCTCGAGACGGCGTACGAGGAACCGCTGGGCGGCGCCGTAGTCCGTGGAGCGGTTCTGGATGACGTGCAGGTAGGCGCGCAGATAGCGGGGCTTGGAGTAATTGTTGGTCCGCACGAGGTTGTGCAGCGATTCGATGGTTTCCGCTTCCATGAGCCGGCCAGATGCTGTGTGAATCCGAAAGACCCAGTCGATCCACTTCGTATCGCGCAGCCCCTGAGCCAACTGCAACGCGTAGTTGGTCGCTCCCATGAACAGCGCATCGGGATCATCCTTTTCGGAGTCGCTCAAGGGCCGGTGGGCGAGCGCGCGCTCGAGAAGAGTATCGAGGTGCGGCAGCAGCATGCGCTCGGCTTCTTCGAATCGGCCCATGGCGATCGCCTTGCTCGCGATGCCCGCGATAACATCGAGCGCGCGCGCGGTGCGGGTGTCCTCCGCTCCCCATGCGTGGGATGAAGAGTCGACGCGGCTGGTCGTGCTTGCAATGGTTTCACCGGCTGTCGACGAGAGCCGTTTTCCGCATTCGCCGCAGCGCCGCTTTGCCGTTCCATTGATCGCGCCGCAGGATTCGCAGACGATGTAGTCGGCGGTTTCTTTCGTGCCCTCTTTGAGCTTCGCCGCGTCGATCAGCACGAGCTCTTGTGAGCCGATGTACACGCGGTCCATGTGTGCCAAGCGTCGGGGCGCGTTGATACGCACACCATTGACCGCTACGCCGTTGCGGCTACTGAGGTCTTCGACCACGACGGCATCGGGGCCGACGTGCAGCACAGCGTGTTTTCGCGACACCAATCCGTCCGCCAATGCGAGGTTGCATGACGAGCTTCGACCAATCGCAAACTCCCCGAGAGGCATCTCGAGATTGGTCGTCTGATATCGCAGTCTATAGCGAGGCACCCCACACGCTAGGGTAGCAGGCGGAGGGGTTGTGCGTCGAATGAAGCGCAGACGAAACCCCCTGATACCTCAACGGAAATTCAGGTCAGAAGCTGGCAATCTCGTCGAGCCCGGCGACGGCCCCGAGGCCCCTCTCCAGCCCGCCCTGCGTCTCGAGGGTCGCGTCCATGAGCCGCGCGATTTCAGCCAGGTCCCGCCGGTACGAGGCGAATGCGTTCTTTCGCTGACTAAGCACTCCCGCAGATTGCTCCGGGTTCGTGAGAATCACGTAGTTGCTGGAGTTCTGCCGCAGGTCCTGGCCCACGTAGAGCTCTTTCTCGAACGGCTTGCTGCCCCTCGTCACGCGGACCTTGAGCTTCGTCGAAGCTGCCTCTCCATCGGGCATGTCGACGTACACCAGCCCACAGCGGAAGCCGCCTTCACCTAGAGTCGGAACGCAACCCGTAGGGCTCGTCGTGATCGCCGTCTCATCCTGGGCAGCTTCATTGAGCTCAGCACGACGCGACTCCGGAAGGACCCTGGTAGCCAGACTATCGAACCTGTCCCAGAGCTCGCCCACCTGGCGCGCGTACACGAACAGCGCATTGACCGTCTCGCGGTTGAACTTCGTGTAGTGAAGCCCAGCAAAGTCAGCGGCGGTAAACGGAGTCGGCAGTGCGCGAAGTTGGTCGATCGCTTCGTAGTCAACCGACGGTCCTTCACCTGGCCTCGCCTTGGCTGCTCCTGCGGCCCGGTCGAGTAGTCGTTTGGCTTCCGTCACTTGATCGGCTGCCACGCGGACACCTTCGTAAACGGCTTTGCCATCGCGAACGGCGAGGTTGTACTCACTGCGCTTGCTCATCACGGTCGTCGAAAGAACGCCAAGGAACAAGCCGAGTAGCGCGGCTCCGCCACCCGTCATCATCATCAACTTGCGAACGCGACGGCTCTTGCCCTCGTGCGCGGTCGCCACAGCCTGCTCGTCGACGACGATGCGCACTTCCTGGTGTGCATGTCCTTTCGACGTGGTCCCACCGAACGGTCCAGACCGTTTAGCGGCCTGACCTCCGACGAACCCTGGTGGAGGAGCGACGCCCCCTAGAGTTGGCGGCGGCGGTGCGACGCCTCCCTCCTCGACCGCGTTTGGCGGGGGTGGGGCCGTGTTCTTGCCGAGTCGCTCGCGTATATCGCGGACTTTCTTGGATTTTTGGAGTTCGTCTGACATTTCAGCTTCCTCAAATTTATCCGTGCAAGACCGAACTTGTCAAGGCGGGCGTCCACAACTCCCCCCTGATAGGCTTCGCCCCTCGCCATGATGCCACCCCCCGTCGAAGAACGCCGCTTTGTGTCATTTGATGGCACTGAAATCGCCTATCAGGCTGTCGGCCAAGGCCGTCCGATTCTGCTCTGTAATGGTCTCGGAGGCGCCTGGGAGGCCTGGAGCCACCAGATTCAGTACTTTCGGGACCGGTACCGACTTCTGTCTTGGGACTATCGAGGCCTCTACGGCTCCTCGCTCCCAGCCGATCCCAATGCGCTAGGAGTCGCCGACCACGCCCGGGATGCGTTACGCCTCCTCGAGGAAGAGGGTGCCGATCGTGCGGCTATCTTTGGCTGGTCGATGGGTGTTCAGGTAGGTCTAGAGATGTTTAGGGCCGCTCCGGAGCGCGTGGCGTCGCTCGCGATGCTCAACGGCGTTGCAGGCCGACCATGGGACTATGTGTTCAACCTCAATCTGGTCGGGCGACTGCTGCCTCCATTCCTCCGTGGCCTGCGTTCGATGCCTCGGACGATCGAAACGGTGATCCGACAGGCGACGCGTCTCCCCGACCCTGGCGAATGGGCAAAGCGGATCGGGCTGGCGGCGAGGACGCTCGATGAGCAGGTCGTCGGCGAGCTAGTCATGAAGTTCCGGGTGCTCGATATGGACACATTCATTCGTCTCCTCGAGCGGATGGGCGAGCACGATGGCTGGGATCTCCTCCCGCTCATCGATGTGCCCACGTTGATCATCGTCGGGTCGCGAGACGTGTTCACGCCACGGTCGGCGGCCGAGCGGATGGCCCGGCGCACACGCGGTTCTGAGATCATGGTACTCCCGGGGGCGACACACTACGCCGCGCTAGAGTATCCGGAGATGGTCAACTTGAGGCTCGAGAAGTTCTTGCGGGAGCGCGGCTACGAAGCCGCACAAGTGGGGGCCGGTTGACGCGCTCTTGCGGAGCCGCTAGCGATCGAAACCAATGATTCTCGTGATCGACAACTACGACTCGTTCACCTACAACCTCGTCCAGTACTTGGGCGAGCTCGGGGCCGAGGTCGTGGTCGAGCGCAACGATGCGGTGAGCGTCGACGACATCCGGGAGCTCGCGCCGAGCGGCGTGTTGATCAGCCCTGGACCGGGAAGGCCTGAAGAGGCTGGAGTCAGCCTGGAAGCGATCGCGAAGCTGGGCGCAGAGATGCCGATCTTCGGCGTGTGCCTCGGGCATCAGAGCGTCGCACAGCATTTCGGAGCGTCGGTCGTGCGGGCCGATCGTCTCATGCATGGGCGCACGTGTGAGATTCTTCATCGGGGCCGGGGGGTGTTCGAGAGCTTGCCAAGCCCGCTTACGGCGACGCGATACCACTCGTTGATCGTGAAGCGAGATACGATTCCAGACGAGCTCGAGATCACGGCTTGGACCGACCAGGGTGAAGTGATGGGGATTCGGCACCGCCAACTGCGCATCGAGGGCGTTCAGTTCCATCCCGAGTCCTTTCTGACCGAGCATGGCCACGACTTGATTCGCAACTGGCTGTCCTCATTTTCCGCGGGTTCCGCGTCGTGATCTCGGACGCGATCAAAGAGCTCGTCGCGGGACGTGACTTGTCCGCGGGCGAGGTCGAGGCTGCAATGGACACGATCCTCGCCGGGAAGGCCTCGGGGTCTCAAATCGCAGCGTTCGTCGTGGCGCTTCGCATGAAGGGCGAGTCGGCAGACGAGATTGCCGCGGCCGCGCGTGCGCTTCGGAAGCATTGCGAAACGATTCAACCCGAGGTCGATGGCCCCCTGCTCGACACCTGCGGCACGGGCGGGGATGGTCTGCACACGTTCAACATATCGACGGCCGCGGCTGTCGTGGTGGCGGGGTGCGGGGTTGCGGTAGCAAAGCACGGCAACCGCGCGGTTTCATCGCAAGCGGGTAGCGCCGACGTGCTGGAAGCTCTCGGCGTACGCATCGATCTCACCGCGGAGCGAGCTCGGCAGTGCATCGAGCAAATGGGGATCGGTTTTCTGTTTGCACCAAGTCACCACGCCGCGATGCGACACGCGGCGCCGGTACGCCGGGAGCTGGGGATTCGCACGCTCTTCAACTTGCTCGGGCCGTTGTCGAATCCGGCGTCGGCAACCCATCAGGTGGTTGGGGTCTATGATTCGGGGCGGGTCGAGCAGCTGGCTCGGGCGCTTGGTTCGCTGGGACTGACAGCTGCCTGGGTCGTCCACGGTCAGGGGGGGCTCGACGAAGTTTCCCCGTCCGGACCGACGACAGTCGCACAGTTGCGAGACGGCAAGGTCAGCACGTTTGAAGTCACTCCTCATGACTTCGGCCTCTCAGAGGTGCCGATCGACGCGCTGCGAGGCGGAAACGCAACGCGCAACGCGGAGATTATTCGAGGCGTGCTTGCTGGCGAGCAGGGGCCGGCGCGGGTCGCCGTTCTGCTCAATGCGGCGGCGGCTCTTTGCGTTGCTGGGGTCGCCAGCGATCCGAGGGCCGCCGTGGAGCGGGCCACCGAGGCTGTCGATAGCGGAGCGGCTACGGAAACGCTCGATCGCTGGGCGCGTTTCACGCGAGACTCATGACGGACTATCTCTCGGCGATTCTTGCGCGAAAGCGACACGAAAACGCTCGGCGGCGCCGACACCTCGCGGCGATGCAGCCTGTGGAACGCCTCCGGCAACCCGGGCGATCCGAGCGAGGCACTCGGGCGCTTCGCCGCGCGCCGGGCGAGGCGCCATCGGTGATCGCAGAGGTGAAGTTTCGAAGCCCGAGTGCCGGTGAGATCCGGCCCTGGAGTCCGGGTGAGGGCGTCCGCGTCGCTCAGGGCTACGAGCGTGGCGGCGCTTCGGCGATCAGCGTTTTGGCCGATGGTCCGGGCTTCGGCGGGTCGCCGCTGCTCGTTCGGCGGGTCGCACGATCGGTCAACGCTCCCGTTCTCTTCAAGGAGTTCGTTCTCGATCCGGTTCAAGTCGACCTGGCGTACGACGTGGGGGCATCGCTCGTCCTGTTGCTGGTTCGGGCATTGGAAGACTCGGATCTCCGCCTGCTGATCCAGAGAATCCGCTTGCTTGGCATGGAGCCTGTGGTGGAGGCCGCGAATTCAGAAGAGGTCGATCGCGCTGTCGCAGCGGGCTCGACAATCGTCGGCGTCAACGCACGTGACTTGAGCACTTTCCAGGTCGACATGCGCGCGGCGCAGGCCTGCGTTGCGCGAATCCCGAGGGAGTGCGTGGCGGTGTTCATGAGCGGGGTGCGCTCCGTCAACGACCTCCGCGATGTCGCTCAGGGGCGTGCGGACGCCGTGCTGATCGGCGAGGGGCTCATGCGGTCCGAGGACCCGGGCGCGCGCCTGGCCGAGCTCCTGCGCTCGGTCTGATGGGCTCTTCCTCTCGTGGGAGCGTCACCCGGAAGCATGTGCCCGCGACGTTGCGGTCGATGATCTCGATTCGGCCCCGATGTTGGTCGACGATCTGTTTCACCAAGGCGAGTCCGAGCCCCACGCCGTGGCTTCGCCCCGAATAGAACATGTCGAAGAGCCGCTCCCGATGCGCGGCGCCGATGCCGGCACCTTCATCGGCAACTTCTAGAAAGGCTCGGCCGGCGTCGTCGCGTCCCGTGCGGACCTCGACCTTGCCGCGGTGAGGTGACGCCTGCACCGCGTTCTTGACCAGGTTCCAAACGACCTGTCGCATCCGACCGGGGTCGACGGTCGCGATGATGGGTTCGTCGGGCCCGATCACCTCGATCCGCAAGCCGTTGCTTGCAGTTGCTTCGCCACGTGCGACGGCAACCACCTCGTTGGCGATCGAGCGCAGGTCGAGTGGTTCGGTCTCGATCTGACTAGGACGCCCCACTTGCAGCATGGTCGTCACTAGGGAGTTCAGCCGCTCGACCTCGGAGACCACGATGCCCAAGAGTCGTCTGTCCTCGGCGCCGAGCGCGTTGCCTTCCCGGACCATTTCTACCGACCCGGAGATCGAGCTCAGTGGATTTCGGATCTCGTGTGCGAGTCCCGTCGCGAGTTGTCCCAAGGCGGCGAGGCGTTGGGCCGCCTCTGCCCGATTTCGGAGGGTCCTAATCTCGGTCAGGTCTTGAAAAGCGAGAAGCAGGCCGGAGGATTCTCCGTTCGCATCTAGGAGTGCGCTGAGCGTATAGCCCATCGGGAACTCGCTTCCGTCGGCGCGGAGCCCCGTCGCGTCGGCGCGCTTCGGAGGCTCGCGCAGAACCTCTTCCGCGTAGTCCGGGAGCACGTTTGAAAGAGGCTGGCCGAGGAGTGTTCCCGCGTGATCCCGTAGGATGTCCTTTGCTGCACGGTTGACGCCGAGGATACGCCCGTCGTCATCCGCCGTGATGAGCCCGGACGCGATCGAACGAACGATGTCGTCGTTGAGTCGTACCAGTCGGGCCGTGCTTTGCTGTGCCTCGATGAGCCGAGCGCCGGCCACCTGGGCGCGTCGTGCGAGATTGGTCGCCAGCAAAGCAACCGCCGCGATGCCCACCATGTTGGAGACCAGGGCTAGCTGAAAATCTCGCGAGCTGAGCATGTACTGACTGAGCGGCTGGTCCGGCGGCGGCGGCAACCACCCTACGTTGAGCGCGAGCCCCTGCAGGAAGTAGCAAGCGAGGCTCGCAGCCGCGGTGTAGTAGGCGGCGTTCGTCCCGAGGGTGAGGGCCGCGGTGAGGATCTGCGCGCCGTAGAGGAAGGAGAAGATGCTCCCGGCGCCGCCAGTCAGATACACCAGGCCCGTGATCAGCAGCACATCCAAGGTCGTGATAGCCGCGGCGACCAGGTTCTCCTGACGGCCGCGGAGCAGCCAGACCCCAAACAGGATCGATGACCCGTAGATCGCCGAGATTAGAATCAGCAGGAAGGTAGGCGTGAAGCGGCCATACCGAATCGCGTCGAGCGCCAGGTACATCGTGGTCCCCAGCAGAACGGTCGCGATGATGAGTCGACCGCCGAGGACCCATTGTAGCCGTCGGTGCGGATTGGGGTCCTCGCGCTGTCCGGTGAGGCTCTCCCCGTGCTGACTCACTCGCTGACTTGACCGGCGATCGAGAAGATCGGCAGGTACATCGATATGAGGATCACGCCGACGATTCCGCCGATGAACACCATCATCAACGGTTCGAGCAAGGAGGTGAGGGCGGCAACCGCGACATCGACCTCGTCTTCATAGAAGTCGGCGATCTTGTTGAGCATGGTGTCCAGGGCGCCTGTCTGTTCCCCGACCCCGATCATCTGGACGACCATTGGCGGAAACACGTTGGTTTCCATGAGGGGCTCCGCCATCGTCCGGCCTTCGCGGATCTTGTTCGACGTCTGCTGAATCGCGCCCTCGATGACGACGTTTCCGGCCGACTTCTTCACCACGTCCAGGGCGTCGAGGATCGGAACGCCAGCGGAGAGGAGGGTGCCCAGTGTACGTGTGAAGCGGGCGACGGCGATTTTGCGCATCACCGGACCGATAATTGGAAGAACCAACAGAGACCGATGAAAGAAATGCTTGCCTGCCGGCTGACGATAGGTCCATGTGACCGCGAACACGATCGAGCCCGTGACCAGCAGGATCCAATGTAGATTCCCGAGAAAACCCTCCGACGCCGCGATGACTATCTTGGTGAGCGCCGGCAGAGAGTCTTCGCCTCCGAACTCCGAGAACATGTTCTTGAAGCTCGGAATGACCCACGCGAGCATGACGACCACGACGATGACCGCCACGAAGAAAATTGCGGTCGGATAGACCATTGCACCGCGGACCTGCCGGGCCAGCTTGACGCGCTTCTCGATGTACCCCGCGAGACGGTTGAGAATCGTGTCGAGGATACCGCCCATCTCACCGGCGCGAACCAGGTTGACGAAGAGCTCGTCGAAAAGCTTGGGATGCCTCGCGAGGCCATCGGAGAACGTGCCGCCTTGCTCGACGTAGTCTTTCACGTCTTTGAGGATCGCGTTGAGGGCCTTGTTCTCACCCCGCGACGATAGGATGTCCAGACACTGCACCAGGGGCAGACCGGCGTCGATCATCGTTGCGAACTGACGGGAGAAGAGGACCAGTTCCTTGGAGGTGACACCGGTGCCAAGCGAGAGCTTGAGCTCTCGCCCCT
>CALLDH010000035.1 GCA_937998345.1 uncultured bacterium
CAGAAGGGTGGAATGGAAAGCACACACCATGTGCTCTTTAGCATGGCAAGATTGCGTGAGCCGCCGCGGCGCGCTAAAGAGCCCGTCCCCAAGCCCGGGCAGGGAGTTGGTTGTGCATCGATTTCCTTCCGAGGAGTGGACAGAAGCGTGGCGAGTCGCGCTGAGCAATGACCGTGCGTACCGCGAGGCGGGTAAGCCTTGGACGTTCGGCTCGGTCGCCATGATCGTGCGATCCGACCCAGCAAACGGCGTCGAGCAAGACGCAGGCATGATCCTCGACGTTCATCGCGGGGAGTGCCTTGGCGCAAGATTCGTCGAAGACGTCGATGACTCGGTGGAGGCCGAGTTCGTGATCATTGCATCGTACGAGCAGTGGAAGGACGTGATCGAACGTAAGCTCGATCCGATCAAAGGCATGATGGAGGGCAAGCTCAAGCTCGTCCGAGGCCATCTGCCCACCATCATACGGTTCGTCGAGCCCGCGCGGATCGTCGTGGCAAGCGCAAGCAAGGTCCCGACGGACTTCAACTAGCTGCGCCCCCGACCACTCGAGGAACCCCTTTCGATCACGCCCAAATCTGGCGTCCCGGGGACACTTCACGGACGCAAACAAAGAGGGACCTAGGGGGTTGCGCTGCCCCACTTGACAGAACGCTCTTCGCGACTACTTTCCGCCCCCTGCATTCCTGCGGAAGTGGCGGAACTGGCAGACGCGCTAGACTAAGGATCTAGTGAGGTAACACTCGTGGAGGTTCGAGTCCTCTCTTCCGCACCCAATCATTTCGGTAGCTTGCGCGATCAGCTCCGCGGTTGTTGGAGCGGCCTCACCGGGACTGGTGAAGAAACTGGTGGGAAATAACACCGCCTGCGCTTCCTCGAGGTTGGAATGCAGGTACTCCTTGGTGGTCGTGACGTGCTTGTGTCCCATCAGGTATGCGATGCCTATTAGGTTCCCGGTCCTGCCCCACTCCGTCCCGCGACCATGACGGAAGTCATAGATGCTGACCTTGCTGGCGCGGTGCGCGCTGATGCCTGCAGCAAGCGCTGCCTCCCGTAGCGCGTCACGACAGTCAAACTCGGGGAAGATCGTCCCGTCGCAGGGGAACCTCGAGTCGATCGCTTTCCGCGCGCGGTCGGTTATCGGAACGTCGCGACCAAATCTAGCTTTGTCGTTTTCGCCTCGGATGCGGAGCAGACGCGCCCCCGGTTCGTAGTCGTGGGGCGCGCGCAAACCGAACACGGTGGATGGCCGCAGGCTCGTCTCGCGAACGAAGGTCACGAAATCGCGGACCGGATAGCCTTTGCGCGTGACCTCCGGAAGATGGGCGAGGATGGCGTCCATCTCAGCGGGTGACAGCTTGATGATCTTGCGCTTCCCTGATTTGTGCGGCGTGCCGATCGCGCGTTTCGGGACCTTCGGCACCTCGGGCAGCGCGGACAGCAGCTTTCGTTTCTTCATCCAACGGTGTAAGCGCCGCAAGGCGCTGAGCTCGCCCCGGAGCGTCGTTGCCTGGACCTGCCCCAGCCGATGCTCTTTGTATTGCTCGATGGCCACCTCGTCGCAGATCCGCTCGGTCGTGTGAAAGAAACGCAGGAAGTGTCGAGCATAGGTCTCAAACAGGGAGCCGTCCCCCTGAGCAGACGCAACCTCGGTAGCGGCCGACGTCAGCCATGCGGCGAGCAGCTCCTCGAGCGGAGTGTTCGTGACCTCGGAGAACGTAGCACGAGCGCCGAGCTCCACCTGCTCGACGATCAGCGGGAGCCGTTGAGCAGCCGTTTTGCGAGAGCGCGTTCGAGCGGACCGATGGACACGACGCCCGTCGGGCGTGGTCCCGACGACGTACCACATTCCATTGCCTCGCTTCTCGAGCTTGTAGGCCTGTCGTCTTCTCCCCATTGGTCAATCTCCTCAACGTGATATCGCCATAGGCTGCCGATTTTCTTCGTTCGTTTCAAGCGCGGAGCGACATGCCGCTTGAATGTCTTCTGAGATACCTTGAGGCGGTTGCAGGACTCCTCCGGAGTCAGCCACGGTGTCTCAGTTGTCGCGTTCCCAATCATCGTTTGTCCCAAACGGCAGTTCCAGGTGTCTGTGGGCCCCGGTGGCGCCACTTACTTCAACCCCTGTTATCGGTTTTGCCCCCCGAAAAGTTGCGCGGATCGGGAAACTTTTTTCGTGACTCGTTTTGATGCACGGTGATGCGTTCTGCTCTTGTCTGACGAGGACTGCATCACTTTAGACAAAACTGCTCTGCTTTGACTCCGACTGACGAAGTTTTGCGTCATTGCGAAGCAATGCGAGCCACTACGATGCAGATTGGCGCACGGAACTTCGAACTGATTCAACTTGGGTCAAAAGGGACCCGACTTTGTTGGGGCAAGGCATAGTTTTGGCAGACACCAAAACTGCACGGCCCCCGCTTCGGATCTGCGCCCCGAGCTTGGCCATGGTTGCGTGCTCAATGCCTTCGGCTTATTCGCCCGCGCAGCGCGGTCCCGCAGCTAGTCCGCGCAAACTGGTAGAGACACCAAACCGGGCAAGTTCAAAGGCACGCCAGACCGTCCATACGGTCGCGTCACTGGGCTCCGCCCCGCGCGGGATGATTGCCGGGCGAGAACGCTTGCGGTATGAGCACCTAGGGGGATTCGAAAGCGTCTCAGCAGGGCCGCGGTCATCGGTTCGCCTTGGTGCAACGTGACCTTCGAGAACTCCATCCTCAGATTCGCTGCCGTTCTTGTCGCTGGCCTGTTGGGCGGAGAGCTTGCAGCGCGGTTCCGCCTACCGCGGGTCACGGGTTGGATCAGCGCTGGAATCGCGCTCCGCCTCATCGGCCTACCTGGGCTCGAGTCGGGCGACTTCCGGGAGGTGTTCGGCCCTTTCGTGGATTTCGTCCTCGGCTACATTGCGTTCAGTGTTGGCAGCGCTCTGCACATTGCGAGCCTCAAGAATGCCGGCAAGCGCCTCACTCTCCTGATCGCAACCGAGGCCACCATCACGCCAGCGCTCGTGGCGGGGGGCCTCATGCTGGTCGGCGACCAGCCCGCGGGTGTCTCGTGGATCCTCGGCGCGGTAGCCATAGCGGCTGCGCCCGGCACGACCATGGTGGTGGTCAGGGAGGCACGTGCTCGTGGCGTATTCGTCAAGACGCTGATTGCCGCTGTGGCCCTCATCGACATGACCGCGGTGTGCGTCTTCGCTGTCGTCGCCGCGTTGCTGCGGGCCGATCAAAGCCTAAGTCCGGGCGCCGTGACGGTTGCGCTCGGAACGGCAGGTCGGGAGCTTGGCACCGCCATCTTGCTGGGGCTGACGAGCGCGACACTCCTGCTCGTCTGGGTTCGGCGGCTAAGGCCAAACGTGGCAGGTGCCGGCTTTGTCGCCGTAATCCTCGTTTCGTGGGGCGTCGCAACGGCGCTCGACGTGTCTGCCATTCTGGCTTGCACGTGTGCCGGCTTATTCCTTTCAAACATGCGTCACGACACCGCGAGGGCCGGCCAGGCCTACTTGGTCCCGTTTGGGGAAGCGCTCTTTACGGTGTTCTATACCGTTGCCGGGATGCAGCTGGATTTCGCCCACGTCACCGGGGCGGCCGGTTTGGTCGGACTGTTCTTCCTGGGGCGCCTCGTCGGCAAGATGCTGTCTTCGTTTGTCGCGATGTCGGCGGCGGGGATGCTGCCGGAGGTGCGTCGCTATTTGGGTTTGGCCCTTGTGCCCCACGGTGGTGTTGCGATCGGTCTCATCGTGATCGTGCAAGAAACCCCCGGCCTTTCGTGGATGGCAGACACGGTCACCACGGTGGGGCTGGCTGCACTGGCCATCAATCAGCTCGTCGGTCCGAGCATGACGCGCTTCGCGTTGAAGCGCGTTGGGGAGATCGGCCTCGATCGCCCCCGACTGCTGGACTTCATCACCGAACAGACCATCATCGTTGGCCTGCAGGGCCAAGACAAGCGCGAGGTGATCGAGAAACTCGTTCGGCGGCTATGCGCCACCAGTGAACTCGGCGCAGACATCGAGCAGTTGCGTGAGGATCTACTTCGCCAAGGGGAAAGAGACTCGTCCTTCGTGGGGCCAGGGCTCGTCATCACCCACGCCGTCATCGAAGGAGATGGTCCGGTTCGTGGGGTCCTGGGCCTCTCTTCCAAGGGCTTGGAGTTTGCCGCACCCGACGAGCGCCGAGTGCATGCTGTGCTGTTGCTCGTCATCCCGGCGACCGAGGAATCACACTACTTGGAGATCGTAGCGGCGTTCTCGGCCGGTATCGTCAGCAACCCAACGATGCGATATCAACTGTACCAATCTCCCAGCGCAGCTCACGCCCACAAGATCCTCAACCCCCGCGGAGACATCGACTTCAACTGCTTTCTGGATGAGACCCTGATCGCATCGAGCCCACCACCGCCGCCCCAGGGCAACGCGACGCCTTCCCTCTGACCTCGTGCCGTCCGCCGGGCGAGACAAATCGGCGGCGACGCGCTGCTGATCGTGGCACGAACTCGTTCCATGGACATTGAGATCTCGCATCTGACGCGTTTCGATTACGATCACGAGGTCCAGCTGCAACTTCACCTCCTGTACCTTCGCCCGCGCGAAAGTGCATTCCTCGAGGTGATCCACTTGGACTTTAGCTTCACCCCCGAAGCGAAAGCTCATTGGATGCGCGACGACTTCGACAACCTGCCCGCGACGCTCCAGTTCTCGTCGGACGCTTCCCACGAGGCTTCGGTTTCATCGAAACCTCTCCCGGGAACGATATCTTTTTCCACATCTCGAACGTGGATGGCGTGCGCTTCGAGGATTTGCGCGAGGGACAGAAGGTCTCGTTTAACGAAGGCCAAGGCGCCAAGAGGCCACGCGCGGAGAACGTCCGCCCTCTCTGAAGCTGTCCTCAGATCGACCTTCGGGCGTCGAGTACTCGTGATCAGTCCTGCTCGGAGGTCCGCGGTGCGATCGACCCCACCACTTCCAAACCAGACACGCAGCGTTTCCCCGCACGCCGCGTCCAAATGACCCGCACGCGCTTGTGCATCAATCGGCCCGAGTGAGTCGTGATGCGCAGATCACAGACCGTGCCGCTGGAGAGCCAGTGGCCGAGCGAGACCTGTATGCCGGTTCTGCTCACATCGACGGCCGACGCCACTTGCTGGATGGGCGACAGGATCTCCACCTCCGCATCTGAGTGCGACCGGTCCGCGCGACGCCGCTCGTCTTCGCCAGCAGCATGGCGAACCTCGGAGTTCTTACCTCTGGAAGGCGGCTCATTCGAATGTCTGCCGTTTTCGGAATTCTTCATGCCGTCCGCTGGATCGCCCGCTGCAAACGGAGCCTTGAGCGCTACGCCAGAATCGCCAGCCCCTCCTCGCCTTCCTTCTTGGCAGCCCTTGCTGCCTTCTTTGCCTTCTTCTCCTTCGTAGTGAGCTTCGGCTGGTTCTTCTTATCGGTTCTCTTTTGATTCTTGCTCATTCGGATCCCTTCGTCGTTCAGTTGCAGCCCGCAGGAACAGGGTTCGACACGCTTTCGGGGGGCAACGCCAGCGCAGCAAGGGAAGCGTCCAACCCCTTGCACGCCGCGCTGCGATATGCCTCTAGGGCGTGTGAAAAGCTTTCGGACCAGTCAGCATCGGCGGCGCCCATTGACTGAACTTGCACGGAGCGCTCGGGTGAAGTGGGTAGCCCGCAACCTTCGCGGAGCTCGTCGCAGCATGCGTCGAGAGCCGCGCGAACTGAGCCCGTCTCGACTTCCAGCTCGGATCGCGAAGGCTCCCGTCCCAGCACCTGACCGGGAGCCAATCCCTCGAGCTCAACGGTCGTCTGTCGGACGACCCCGCGGATTGCGTCGAGACGGAAGGTCTTCCACGCGCTTCGCAAGATGCCGGCTATGCATATCTCGCCCATGTCCAAGCCCAGCGTCGAACGTCCCGCAGCACGAGGGAAACCTCGGACTTGCTGGTTATTGCATTCGGCAAGAGCTGCACTGCCCGGTTTGAGTCTAGAACGCAACTGCTTGACCAGCGAGAACAGTATCGAGGAGTGGAGCCGGCGATGCGCGGTGCTCCGAGGGCTCTGTTGTCGGTATTCGAACGCTCAGAATCTCCTGGTCTTGGGTGTCGCGGCTCAGCGTCCCGTCGAGCTTCAGCGCGTAGGCGGCCGCCAGGGCGAAAAACCTCGCCTTGTCATGGTCATCCTGCGTGCGGCTGTCTTCGGTTGTCGACGACTTCGGCCAGGCAATCCGGAACTCGGCCCATGTCCCCGAGCACGGCGGAAGAATCACCTCGACCTCGTCTTCGGTTCTCGCAGATGCCGACCGGATCGCGACCTCGAAGAGAGAGGTCACCAACCAGCGGCTCGCGGTGACGCGGCGCTCGCCTTGGATGACAAGACGAAGGCGCATCTCCCCGGATAACTCCGCGACGGCCTCGCGCGCGCAATCAGAGAGCTCGATCGAATCGGGAGTCCTGCCAGAGGCAGCCACGACGTCGCAGAAGTGGTCGACGGTCTTTCCCAACAACTGGCAGCGCTCCCGGAGGTCTGACGCTAACTCACCGACTCCAAAGGTCGCGCGTCCCGCCAGTTGCTGCAGCTGCACGTCGGTTTCTCGGCCGAGCGCGCGTAGAAACAGAGGTCCCTTACCGGCGTCGGCGATGGCAATCCCTAGTTGCCGCCGAAGCCGTCTGATTTGTTCGACTGGGTCCTCCTGTCGGAGCGACCGCTCCCACCACTCGAAGGGGTGTGGAGGCTGCCTGGACGTGACGCGGAGCGCGCTTGGTAGTTGAAACATCGCGGCGTCTAACCTTGGCCACCGAGGTCGCAGTACATTTCCCGGAACTCCAGCGCCCGGAGGGGCGAGCGGCACTCGCGGCACAGGACAAGCCCATCTGGGTCGTCCGGGTAAACGAGGTCGCTAGCGCTGTCGCAGGAAGCACAGACCGCCGTCTGAAGCGACCAAGGGCCCTGAGCGCTCCATGTCGTGAGGCCGATTGGTGGAAACGAAGCTTGTGTGGTGTTGGTCGCTCTGTGCTGCATCCTCTTCTCCCCCTGGGCACTTCCACTGCAAGACTCTGGCCACGCACAAATCTCCTGTATTTTTGGTAAGTTGCATTTTGGTTGACCATTCGCCTGCTTGTGTATTCAATCAAAATGAATTAGGGTTCCTTCAATTTGATGGGGTGAGCGATGCGCGTGGAAGATCTGCATCACAGGGAGCTCCTGGAGCTCGATCCAGAGGGGGGCGTGATCCGTTTCGCCGGGCAGCGCGCGCTCCTGCTCGACGCCGTGGCCATGGGGCTCTTGCGTCAGTATCTCGTTGAGAACTTTGGCCTGACGGCTGCCCGCGCGGTGCTCACCCAGTTTGGCTTCGCCCACGGCTGGCG
>CALLDH010000036.1 GCA_937998345.1 uncultured bacterium
CATCCGCATACCGTGACGATCTACGACTACGGCCGTACGCCCGAGGGGCTGTTCTACTACGCGATGGAGCTTCTGAGTGGCGCGACGTTGGCCCAGGTGGTCAAAGCGAGCGGGCAACAGCCGATCGAACGTGTCGTCAAAGTCCTCCGTGACGCTGCGCTCGCTCTCGACGAGGCTCACGGCATTGGCTTGATTCACCGCGACATCAAACCAAGCAACATCATGCTCGCACGCCAGGGCGGCGTTCCGGACGTCACAAAGGTGCTCGACTTCGGACTCGTGAAGAATCTCGGCCAAATCGACGACCTGGAACGAACCAACGATATGTCGATCAAAGGCACACCACATTACCTGAGCCCGGAAGCCATTCAGGACCCACAGGGGATTGACGCTCGCACCGACCTCTATGCGCTCGGCGCCGTCGGCTACTATCTCCTCACAGGCCGGCACGTGTTCGACGGGAAGACGATCATGGAAGTGTGCCTCCACCACTTGCACACGAAACCGACTCCGTTTGCCCGAGTGGATGCAGAAGACGTGCCGCCGGAGCTCGAGAAGTTGATCTTCGCTTGTCTCGAAAAGGACCAAGGCAGTCGCCCCGCGTCGGGTCAAGAGTTCGCGGACGCCATCGACAAGCTTGCGGTTCCTCGCTGGACGCGCATCGAAGCCGAGGGTTGGTGGGACGAATTCGGCGAGCGTGTGGAGAAGGCCATAGAGCCGCGGCCCCCGGCTGGCACTGAGAAAACGCTCGCAATCGACGTCGGCGCGCGCTCCTTAGATTGAGCGCTGGTCCAATCGCAGCGGATGGTCCGGTGGAACTTCGACCAGAATGAGCACCAAGCCGTCCGGATCGGTCACCCGAAGCTCGATAAGGCCCCAGGGCTTCTGCACCGCACTTTCGACGACCGAAACCCCGGCGGCGCGCAGCTCCTGCTCGGCCCGGCGGACATCGCGCACCTGAAGCCAAAGCTCGGTCGACGGCGCCGGCGGCTCCGCTTCCCGATCGGTGAGCTCCAGATAGCCGCCGCCCAGGAAGAAGACCACGCCGCGCGAGTCACCTTGGCCAAACTCCCGCATCGGATGGAGGCCGAGGACGTCCCGATAGAAGCTCAAGCTGCGATCGAAATCCCGCGGGTGGAGCATGAAACGGCTGGAAAGTATCTCCATCGAGCTAGGTCTGGGAGCTTACATTGTCCCATGCGCACCGCGGGTTATATTCGACTCATTAGCATTGCTTGATTCCATCCTCGACATGAAGTTTTGGGGCGCGACGCTCGCGCTCTACCTAGCCGGCGCGTGGGTGCTCGGCTGCGCTTCCGATGCGCCCGTGCCAGTCGCGGACGGTATCTTTGCGGAGCTTGGCGCACCTTTGCCGTCCGCTACGCCCGAACAACTCGCTGCGTTCGAGCGCGGCCGGGCAGTGGCTCTGCACCGATTCACGCCCGAAGAAGGGCTCGGCCCCGAGTTCAATCTCACTTTCTGCGCAGGGTGCCACGAGAGGCCTGTCTTCGGTGGCAGTGCGAGTCACTACAGAGACTTCCTGCTGGTCGGCGACGAGCTCGCCGAGGACACGGTGGTGCCGCGTGGCAAGAACGGAGTACAACGGCAGTTCTCACTCGACACGGCGCGCGCGGCGTCCGATCCGCTCACCGACATCAGCTCCACGCGAAACCCGATTCCGTTCTTCGGCGTAGGGCTGCTCGCCGAAATTCCAGACACCGAGATCGTGAGCCATGCGGACCCCGATGACACCGACGGCGACGGGATCAGCGGCCGCGTCAACTACGATGGAATGCTCGTTGGACGGTTCGGACGAAAGGCCCAGACCGCACGGATCGAGCTGTTCGTTCGCGGCCCACTGTTCAATCACATGGGGATCACGTCGGACCCACTCTCTGACGCGCAGCGGGCGGCGCTCCCAGCGTTCAAGGCTCCGTCACCCAGCGCTGCGTCGATCGCCGGGGACGGCCCCGGCGCTGTCGTGGTGAAACAGGCGGTGATCCCGGACGAGGCCACCATCGATCTCGACGATGTCCCGGACCCCGAGCTCACGGAGTCAGAGCTGTTCGACCTGATCTGTTTTGCGTCGTTGCTGGCTGCGCCTGAGCCCGATGTGCCGACGCCGCAGACGGATCGAGGACAGGCGGTGTTCAACGAAATCGGCTGTGACGGATGCCACCTGCCCTCGTTGCGTGGTCCGCGTGGAGCGATCCCCGCGTATACCGATTTGCTGTTGCACGACATGGGCGACGAGCTTGCGGATCGGTTTCCGATGGGTGAAGCCACGGGTCGGGAGTACCGCACACAACCTCTGTGGGGCATCGTAACGGCTAGCCCATACCTGCACGACGGGCGGGCTGAAACGATCGACGAGGCGATTCGATGGCACGGAGGCGAAGCGGTTTCGATTCGAGACGCATACGTGAGCCTTGCCCCCGATGCGCGTGCCGACTTGCTCGCGTTTCTCGAGTCGCTTGGGGGCAAGTCGCAATGGACCGCCGGCCTATTGCCGCCGGATTCGCAACTTCCGGCCGATGGAGAGTACGGCGCACCGCTGTCGGGGATCGATGCCGAGCAGCGGGCGTCGTTCGAGCAGGGCCGCATCCTCTTCGACCGTGACTTCGGATTTTCGGAAGGTGTCGGCCCTCTCCTCAATGGCGATTCCTGCCGTTCGTGTCATTTCGACCCCGTGATCGGAGGGGCCGGGCCATCCGGGGTCGACGCGATGCGACAGGGGATCTTTGCTGGGTTCGTGTTCAGCCCACCAAGCACAGGCACTGCCCTACTGCGGCATTCGGTGAGTGCCGTTCGGCCTGAAGCGGATGCTGAGGCGAACTTCTTCGAGCAGCGACAGACCCCGTCGACGTTTGGCCTAGGTCTACTCGAACAGGTCCCACGCGAAGCGATCGAGGCTCTGGCAGATCCGGACGACGCAGACGGCAACGGAATCGCGGGACGTGCGCACCTGCTCGATGACGGGCGCCTTGGCCGATTTGGCTGGAAGGGTAACGTGCCGTCGGTCCGTGACTTCGTGCGCGACGCGCTCAGTGGCGAGCTCGGGATGACGGTGCCCGACGAGCCCGGTTTGTCGTTTGGCAGCACGATGGACAGCGACGAAGCGCCCGACCCCGAAGCAGACGCGAGTACCGTTGACGCGCTTACGGCTTTCATCGCATTCCTTGCGCCACCGCCGCGAACCCGGATCGACCCCACGAGCGAGGACCGGGGCGAAGTGATCTTCAACAGCATCGGCTGCGCGGACTGCCACGTGCCCATGCTGCAAACCACCGAAGGCACCGAGGTGCGCGCATACACGGACCTACTGCTGCATAACGTCGCGGAGCCCACCGCGCTTGGCATCGAAGAGGGCGATGCGGGTATCCATGACTTTCGCACGCCGCCGCTCTGGGGTCTGGGGCGAAGTGCGCCCTACCTGCACGACGGCCGCGCCAGCACGGTCGAAGACGCAATCGCCGCGCATGCGGGCGAAGCGACCGCTGCGCGAGAGGGAGTCGCTAACCTAAACGCGATCGACCAAGAGGCCCTTTACGCCTTCCTGAGGTCGTTGTGAAAAGAGTGACCGCGCTCCTGCTGCTGATCTGCGCCACTGGCTGCGGCGAAAGCCTGCCAGCCCAGCGCGCCCGCCTCCTCGATGCGGACGGCAACGTACAGCTCGAGCTCGAAATCGCGATCGCCGAAACCGAATACGAACGCCAAGAAGGCCTCCGCCTCCACGGCCCCCTCGCCGAAGACGAGGCCCTACTCCTCGTCTTCCCCAAAGAAGCCCAAGTCTGCATCACCAACACCGGCGTCCCCTTCCCCATCCACGTCCTATACATCTCCGCCACCCACCAGGTCACCGCCATCCAACCCCGCGTTCCCCCCAACGCCCCAGGCCCCTACTGCCACCCCGCCCAGCTGGCGCTGGAACTGAGAGGGGACACTCTCGCTCCCTTCAACTACGCAAAATTGGAGCTCTTCTGACCAAAGATCGCACGACGACTTTCGGCCTCCGCGAGGCTCGGGTGACAGGATACGCTTAGGTCGCTGAGATCTTTCGCTGAGAAGGTGGGTGATTCTCGGAGGTTGGGGGGGTGGAGACTGTCCCCCTTGACCGTGGAGGGGGTTGGTCGCAGAATGAGCGGATGGTTCGGTATCCGACTGCTATGACTTTTCCGGCCGGTGCGCTTCGTGCGGACTTGGTGGCTGGTGTTGTAGTTGTAGTCGGCCTCATTATTAGCCTTCTGCTAGTTGCGCAGACATAGGCGGGGACCAGAACCAACCACAACCAACCCACTCAGTTTCTGGCCCTCGCATCGAGCATGCGGGGGCTTTTTTGTTGACCGAAGCCCATGAAAAGACATTCACATCGTAAAACTTCAACATGCCAGCAGGCGTCCGGCATGCCGGAATTCGCCTGCCATCGAGGCGCCCGGTCGAGGCTCGACCCGGCGCCCTTTTTGTTGGATAGCCGGTGCTTGAATGCCGCCTGGAATCAACTAGTTGGAGCCAGCCAGCAAGTAAGGAGACCCTCGTGACACCCGCCAATCCCAAGCTCGAAAATCGCATCGGCGAATCGCTTTCTGGTTCCCAGATCATCTGGGAAGCGCTCGTACGCGAGGGGGTCGAGGTCTGCTTCGGTTATCCGGGCGGCGCAATCATGCCCGCCTATGACGCGATGATCGAATACCCGATTCACCATGTGCTCACGCGCCATGAGCAGGGCGCCTCTCACATGGCTGACGGCTACGCACGCGCTTCAGGGCAAGTCGGCGTTTGTATTGCGACTTCGGGCCCGGGCGCGACCAACCTGGTGACCGGCATCGCCACGGCCATGCTCGATTCGATCCCGATGGTGTGCATCACCGGGCAGGTCCCGTCACAGCTCATCGGGAGTGATGCGTTCCAGGAGACCGACATCACCGGCTGCACCCTCCCCGTCACGAAGCACAACTACCTGGTGACGGAACCAGAGCAAGTCGCGCCGACCATCCGCGAAGCGTTTTACATCGCGCGTTCGGGCCGGCCCGGACCCGTGCTGGTCGACATCACCAAAGATGCGCAGCAGCGGAGCTGCGTGTTCGAGTGGAACGACGACGAGATCGTGCTGCCCGGCTACCGCCCCGACTACGCGCCGCTCGCAGAGCAGCTCGAGGAGGCGGTGGAGCTGATCAAGAGCGCGAAGCGACCGATCCTCTTTTCGGGGCACGGCGTGGTCAAGTCGCAGGCGACGGAGACATTGGTAGAGTTCGTGGAGAAAACCAAGATCCCAGTGGCGTGCACCTTGTTAGGCCTCGGCGGATTCCCTGCCAGTCACCCACACAACCTCGGCATGATGGGCATGCATGGGGAGACCTGGGTCAACAGGGCGATTCAAGACGCTGACTTGATCATCGCGGTCGGCATGCGGTTTGACGACCGCGTCACGGGCAACCTCAAGACCTACGCCCAGACCGCCAAGAAGATCCACATCGAGCTCGACCCGGCGGAGATCAACAAGAACGTGCGCGTCGACGTCCCGATCGTCGGCGACGCCCGAGCGGTTCTGAAGGAGCTCCTTCCCCATCTGGATGACTGCGACCGCCCGGAATGGCTGGCCTACATCGATGAGATCAAAGGCGATTCAGCGGTTCGAGACATCAAGAATCTGCCGGACCTGGGCAAGCTCTACGCCGCACACGTCATCCATGACCTCTATCGCTTCACCAAAGGAAAGGCGCTGGTCGTAACCGACGTCGGCCAGCACCAGATGTGGGAAGCGCAGTACTACAAGCACGACTACCCGAGGAAGCTGCTCACCTCGGGAGGCCTCGGCACGATGGGCTTCGCATTGCCTGCGGCCATCGGTGCCAAGTTTGCCGAGCCTGACGACTCTGTGTGGGTCATCTGCGGCGATGGTGGCTTTCAGATGACGCAGGCCGAGCTCTCCACCTGCGCGCAGGAAGGCATCAAAGTCAACGTCGCCATCATCAACAATGGCTTCCTCGGGATGGTACGTCAGTGTCAGGAGTTCTTCTTCGGCGGCCGCTACGTGGCGACTCCACTGCTCAGCCCCGACTTCGTGAAGATCGCGGAGGCACACAGCTTGACGGGCATCCGTGTCGAGAAGCGCTCCGAGGTCGAAGCGGCGGTTCGTAAGGCCGAGGCCACCGAAGGCACCGTGGTCATCGACTTTCGCGTAGAGCAAGAAGACGCCGTGTACCCGATGGTTCCTGCCGGGGCCACCCTGGGAGACATGATTCAGCGACCCCCCAAGCCCGGCGACCACGACCACAACCCAATCTTCGAGACAGGGGAGGACGAGTGATGTCCCAGTCCGTCAAAAGAACTTTCGCCGTTTTCGTAGAAGACAAACCCGGTGTGCTGAACCGCGTCGCCTCTTTGTTTCGCCGCCGTAGCTTCAACATCGATTCGCTGAACGTCGGCGCCACCCAAGAGGCCGGTGTCTCGCGCATGACGATCGTCTGCGAAGCAGATGAGGACAAAGCCAGGCGCATCGAGGCGAACCTTTACAAGATGGTCAACGTGCTGTGGGTCGACGACATCACCCACAAGCAGTCGATTAATCGCGTGCTCGCGTTGATCAAAGTCAATTGCAACCGTGAGCAGCGCGACGAAATCCTGAAGATCTGTGACGTGTTTCGTGCGCGCGCGATCGACATGTCCCCGGACAGAGTGACGATTGAGATCACTGGACCCCAAGACAAGGTGGAAGGCCTCGTTTCGGT
Source organism: uncultured bacterium (assembly GCA_937998345.1). Taxonomy (GTDB): domain Bacteria; phylum Myxococcota_A; class Polyangia; order Polyangiales; family Houyiibacteriaceae; genus SG8-38. The sequence goes on from CALLDH010000036.1 coordinate 6,729, forward strand.
TCTCAGACCCTTTGGTATTCTGGAGTTGGTGCAGACCGGCACGGTCGCGATGACACGCGGCATCGAAAAGCACGATCTCGCCCACCCCACGGTGCCCGCCTCCCGCAACTCAGCGGCATAACCCCCTTTTGGAGAAGTAGAGAGACCCATGACCCAGATTCGCTATGAAAAAGACGCAGACCTCTCGCTGATTCAAGGCAAGAAGGTGGCGATCATCGGCTACGGCTCCCAGGGCCACGCCCACTCGCTCAACCTGAAGGAGAGCGGCGTCGACGTGCGCGTCGGTTTGCAGGACGGCAGCAAGAGCAAGGCAAAGGCCGAGGCCGCCGGGCTGGCCGTGACGTCGGTGAGCGATGCGGCGAAGGAAGCCGACGTGATCATGATCTTGGCGCCCGACACTGCGCAGCCCGCCATCTACGAAGAGCACATCGCGCCTAACCTCGAGGCAGGCAATATGCTGATGTTCGCCCACGGCTTCAACATTCGGTACGGCACGATTGAGCCGCCAAAAGATGTCGACGTCACGATGGTCGCGCCGAAGAGCCCTGGCCATCGTGTGCGTGAGACTTACCAGGAGGGCGGCGGGGTCCCAGCGCTCCTGGCCGTGCATCAGGATGCAACCGGTCAAGCCGACGCGGTCGCGATGGCATACGCTGCCGGAATTGGCTGCGCGCGCGCGGGCGTGTTGACGACGACCTTCACGGAGGAGACCGAAACCGACCTCTTCGGCGAGCAGGCTGTTCTCTGCGGCGGTGCATCGGAGCTGGTGAAGGCCGGTTTCGAGACCTTGGTCGAAGCGGGCTACCAGCCCGAGCTCGCGTACTTCGAGTGCCTTCATGAGCTGAAGCTCATCGTCGACCTCATGTACCGTGGTGGCCTCAACTACATGCGCTACTCGGTGTCGAATACCGCCGAGTGGGGCGACTACGTGAGCGGCCCACGTGTCATCGGCGAGGACAGCAAGAAGGCGATGAAGCAGATCCTGACCGAGATTCAGGACGGCACATTCGCGAAGCGTTGGATCGAAGAGAACAAGAACGGTCGTCCGGAGTTCAACTCGATCCGGCGCGCCGAACAGGAACAGACGCTCGAAAAGGTGGGCGCGAACCTTCGGTCGATGATGCCTTTCGTCGACCCGGTAGAAATCAAACAGGGAGAGTAAGCAGGCGCCGCCCATCGCGGCGTCGGGAGAATGAATCATGCAACCCGATCACGTACGGATCTTCGACACAACGCTCCGAGATGGAGAGCAATCACCTGGCGCGACGATGACCTCGTCGGAAAAGCTAGAGGTGGCGAAGACCCTATCGCGACTGGGGGTGGATGTGATCGAAGCTGGCTTCGCAGCGGCTTCTCCTGACGACCTGCGCGCGGTCAAAAACATCGCCGAGGCCGTGGGTGTCACGGGCGTTGAGGGCCGGCCGGTCCCCGAGCCTCCGACCATCTGCAGCTTGG
>CALLDH010000037.1 GCA_937998345.1 uncultured bacterium
CCCAGGACGTCGCGCACCGCGTGCAGGGCGTCCCAGTCGGCATTTGAGCCTGGAAATTGTACGACAGCGACTCTCATCGGGCGATTCCGTTGTCCTCGGCGCGCGGAGCATAGATCGGACCGGGCTTCAGGCAACGCGGAAGCGTCACTATCGAATCGGCTGGAAATAACGGTGGGCAAGGTCGCGTTCGAGACCGTCCGTGGGGATGACGCGAAAGACAATCGTGCCACGGCACGTCGAGGCATCCACCGCTCCGTAGACCCGGCTATCTTGTACCGTGTAGGAGCGGTAGTCGTTGAGCAGGTAGACCTGCCCCGAGGGGACCTCGGTCTCCTGGACCCGATGGCGGTCGTCTTCCCTCATGAAAATCAGGTGACTTCCTGTTCCAAAATGTTCGGAGCCCCAGGTCAGCGAGGCCGTCCGCTCATTGTCGGCATTGTAGAAGGAGGTTGCGCCTTCCCTGTTGAATACCACCGGATTGCCATCGATGCGGAGCTCTTTGCCGAAGGAGTCGATCGACATGCCCTCGATGGCCGCCACCCGGCCAATCACCCAGCCATCTTCGGTGGGATGCTGGCATACGGCGATCGATCCGAGGTCGGGGGCAGCCCTCTTGTTGATCAGGACCCGCTCTCCCCGCAGCAGCGTGGGAGCCATCCCGTTGTGCCCGACCTCCGCCATGTCGAAGAGCAGCACCTTGAGCACCAGCGCGATGACGATGATGCCAGCGCCCACCCACGACAGGCATCCGAGCCCGCTACGAACCGCTCCCACAACGCTGGCTATTCGCCGTTTCCGAGGCTCTTGTCAAGCTCGTGCACGAATCCTTGCAAGGCTTCGCCTGGTTGACTCGATCCGTAGATCGCCCGGCGGATCGCGATGCCGAAGGCGCCCGCAGCGAGCAATGCCTTCCAATCCTGGTTCCCGATCCCGCCAAGGGCGTATGTCGGAATCCCGACATCCGCGATCGCGCTCTTAAAGCCATGAATACCGATCGGTTGAGCCTTGCCCGGGACCGTGAACACGGGGCTCAGGAATGCGTAGGTCGCGCCGGCTTGCTCAGCAGCCAAGAGGCCGGCCGGCTCGTGGCGTGAGACGCCGATCATCGCAAGCTCAGGCCATTGTTCGCGGATGTCGGTCGCGCGCAGGCCGCGCTCGGGGAGGTGCACCCCGTCTGCGCCGACGATCTGGGCGACGTCAGCCCGTCGGTTGACCAGCAGCACACTGCCGGTGGCGCGGGTCACCGCACGCAGCTCTCGACCCCATCGGAGCACTTGGCGATCGGAGGCGCGTTTTGCCCTGAGCTGCACTCCCACGAGGCCGGGCCGGGATTTTTCGAGTGCACGCCGTGCTGGGATCACCGGGCCGTCCGGGTGACTCGGGTCAGTGATGATCCAGATCCGCGGAAGCACTGGGGTCATCGCCGTGGTGCTACGAGCGGCCGCTTTGCTCGGAGCCGATGACGCCCTCGAGGGGGCTCGACGCCGTTGCGTAGAGCTTGCGCTGAATCCGGCCTGCGAGGAATGCGTCGCGGCCGGCTTCGACTCCGGCCTTCATCGCGCGCGCCATTCGGACCGGATCCTTCGCGCCGGCGATCGCCGTGTTCATCAAGACGCCGTCGATGCCGAGTTCCATCGCGATGGCCGCATCGGAGGCGGTCCCGACCCCCGCATCGACGATGACGGGCACCTTGGCGTGCTTCACGATGATCTCGATGTTGAAGGGGTTGCGGACGCCGAGCCCGCTGCCGATGGGCGCGGCGAGAGGCATGACCGCGGCGCAGCCTAGGTCTTCGAGGCGCCGTGCGGCGATGGGGTCGTCATTGAAGTAGGGAAGGACGGTGAAGCCTTCGTCGACGAGTGTCTTCGCCGCCTCGAGCGTAGCGGGAACGTCGGGGAAGAGGGTTTTCTCGTCGCCGATCACCTCAAGCTTGACGAGCGGCGTGTCGAGAAGCTCTCTACCGAGCCGCGCCGTGCGAAGCGCATCCTCCGCGGTGTAGCAGCCGGCGGTGTTTGGAAGGAGCGTATAGTTGCCCTCCCGGAGGACCGTCATGATCGAATCGGCTCCTGTCGCCTTCAGATCCACGCGACGCACAGCGACGGTGACGACTTCGCAGCCCGAGGCCTGCAAAGCCTTCCTTGCGGTATCGAGGTCCGGGTATTTGCCCGTTCCCGTGAACAACCGAGAACGAAACTCGAACTCGCCAATCTTCAGGACATCTTCGGACACTCAACCGCCTCCTACGAAATGAACCACCTCGACGCGGTCGCCCTCGCGGAGCTCTGTGCTCTCGTGTTGGGCCCGAGGCACGACTTCTTCGTTGCGTTCTACAGCGACCAAGGTGTCTGCAAGGCCCAGCGAGGCCAGCAGCTCCTTCACGGTCGTGTTTGGCCCGACCTGCCGTTCTTCGCCATTGACCACGAGTTGCATCGGCCGTGAGGGTAGGTCGGCCCCCATGGCGCTGCAAGCGGGTTCGAGGATGGGCGGCTTCACCCGCGGATGATAGGCTCGGCCGCGTGAAGAGAATCGTGCACGGCGACAATTTGGAAGTTCTCCCGACACTCCCGCGCGAGCACGCGCGCCTGATTTACATCGACCCACCGTTCAATACGGGACGCACCCAATCCCGCCAGCGCATGCAAGTGCGGGCCGCGGCGGAAGGCGAGCGGCAGGGGTTCGGCGGGCGGCGCTATGACGTCGAGCAGATCGACAGCCCCACCTACGAAGACGGGTTCGATGCGTACATTCCCTTCCTCATGAGCCGCATCGAAGCGGCGCTTCCGTGCCTGACCGCCGATGGCTCCCTATTCGTGCATCTCGATTACCGTGAGGTGCACTATGTGAAAGTCGCGCTGGATCGGCTCCTTGGCAGGGACCGTTTTCTGAACGAGATTGTTTGGGCGTACGACTTCGGGGGCCGGCCGAAGCGGCGGTGGCCTGCGAAGCACGACACGCTGCTTTGGTACGTTCTCGACCCCAAGCGCTACGTCTTTCAGTTCGAAGAGATGGATCGCATTCCGTACATGGCGCCAGGGCTCGTCGGCAAAGAGAAAGCCGCTCGCGGTAAGACTCCCACGGACGTCTGGTGGCACACCATCGTGCCGACGAACAGCAAAGAGAAGACCGGGTACCCGACGCAGAAACCGCTTGGCGTGCTCGAGCGCATCATCAAAGTGCACACCGAGCCTGGGGATACCGTCCTCGATTTCTTTGCGGGGAGCGGAACGACTGGCGAGGCCGCCGCGCGCCTTGATCGGGGTTTCGTGCTCGTCGACGAAAGTCCGGACGCGATCGCGACGATGCGCGCGCGGCTCGCGGAATGGGAGCCCGAGCTCGTGGCGCAAGTAAGAGAGCTGTCGGGCGATCAGCGGGGGACGAGCTCCACCTCGAACACATGAGGCCAAAGCTTGCCCGTCAGCAGGAAGGTCTTCGACTCCGGCTTGTAGGCGATGCCATTGAGGACGTCGGCGCGTCTTGCTTCGTCGCGTGACAGCAATCCGCTCGCGTCTATCGTCCCAGTCACGCGCCCGCTCTCGCGATCGATTCGGATGATCTCGTTTTCCTGCCAGATGTTCGCGTAGATCTCCGAGCCCACGCACTCGAGCTCGTTGAGCTTCGCCACGGGGCGACCGTCTCTCAACACCGTGACCTCGCCCAGAAGCTCCAGCGATTCGGGGTCGCGAAACTCGAGCATGGATGAACCATCGCTCATCACCATCGCGGTCCCGTCGTAACAGAGGCCCCAGCCCTCACCGAGGTAGCTGAGTGTTTCGCGTACTTCGAGGGTAGTCAGGTCCGACACGAAGGCGAGCCCGGAGCGCCAAGTAAGTTGAACTAGACGCTCGCCGACCCGCTCTAACCCTTCTCCAAAAAATTTCGTCCCGAGCTTGCGTTGCGCGAGGACCTTGCCGTCTTCGAGTCGCACCTTGCGCAGCGACGACTTCCCGTACTGGCCGGTGCTCTCGTACATGAGGCCGTCGTGCCAGATGAGCCCCTGGGTGAAGGCGTCGGTGGCGTGAGGGTATTTGCCAATGACGCGCAGGCGAAGCTGCTCGATCGCCGGAGCCGTGACGGGCCGGGAAGTCTCGCTGGGTACGATGTCAACCGGAGCAACGGTTTCTTCCGCCGGGGCTTGGCAGCTCGGCGCGAGCGCGATGCCGACCGCGATGAGACCGCCAAGGAGCATGCCGCCCCAGAGCATGCGGGCGGACCGTTGGTCGGCGCGCTTCACCGCCTCCGTGTAGCGTCGTTGAGCCGGTGCCATGCAGGCGGGAGCGTAACCCCCCTGTGCGGGGACGCCAACGCTTGACGCCGGCGGCGCCAGCCGTTAGCCCCAAGCCGTGCAATCCGATTCCCCGACGCCCTTGAGGCCGCGCGTGCAGAGCGCGGACGCATCGTTGCGGCCGACCCGCGCCGAGGTCCTGCTCGATGCGATCGGACACAATCTACAGGTGGTTCGGAGCGCGGCACGAGGGCGCAAGGTCCTCGCAGTCGTGAAGGCCGATGCGTATGGGCACGGCGTGGTGCCGGTCGCTCAACGACTGCAGTTCGAAGGGGTCGACGGCTTCGGTGTCGCACTTGCGGAGGAAGGGATCGAGCTTCGTGAGGCCGGCATCGACCGCGCCATCCTCGTCCTCAATGGCATCAGCGGGGGTGCTCATCGGGACATCATTGCCGCGGGGCTTACCCCGGTGCTCTACGAAATGTCAGAGGCGAGCGCGTTCGATGCGGTTTCCGGAGACCGCCCCGTCGACGTGCACCTCAAGGTGGACACGGGCATGGGACGTCTCGGCGTGCCGCTCGCCGAGCTCAGCGAGTTCCTTCGCGGCCTCCGGGAGTTCCCTTCGATTCGCATTGCGGGCCTGATGACTCACCTTTCGACCGCTGACGCGGACCCTGATTACGTTGCGCTTCAGCTCGCGGGCTTCGCTCAGGCGCAGGGCCTCGTTCGCCGGTTTGGCCATGAGCCGGTCGTGTTACACGTCGCCAACAGCGCGGCCTTGTTTCGGCACCCCGAGACCCATTTCGATTGGGTGCGCCCAGGGCTCGCGCTCTATGGATACCCAGGCTCCGAGACGATCCATGCACCGCTTCGGCCTGCGATGCGCTGGCGCACGGAGGTTCTTCGGGTGCGGACGCTCGCGCCGGGCGACTCCGCAGGGTACGGGCGTTCGTTTCGAGCCACGTCGGAGACGCGCTTGGCGACCATTCCGGTCGGGTACGGCGACGGCTTGCTGCGCTCGGCGTCGAACCGAGCCCATGTGTTGATCCGCGGTGTCCACTGCCCGATCGTAGGAAACATCGCGATGGACCTGACCACCGTGGATGTTTCCGCTCTGCCCGACGTGGCCATTGGCGACGAAGCGCTGCTGCTCGGGGAGCAAAACGGCGCTGTTCTCGATGCGCGTGACCTTGCAGTGGCGGCCGGAACCATTCCGTACGAGGTGTTGACCAACGTGTCCCGCCGCGTCCCGCGCATCTATCTGAATGCCTGACGTTTCCGGACCGAACCATGTTATGAAGCCTCGTGACTGACGCAGCTCCCACCGCGTCCGCGACCCCCGAAAAGAGCTCGAAGCTACGTGCTGCGGCGCGCGACGCGGGCGAGTGGCTCCTCAAGGTGCTGCTGTCGCCCTTCGTCGAAATCAGCGCGCTGTTCAAGCTTCTCTGGGAGGCGGTTTTTTGGGGCATCCGCCCGCCGTACCGCGGCCGGCTCTTCGTCGAGGCCATGGAGTTCATCGGCATCGGCTCGATCTTCCTCGTCTCGTTGACCGCAGTCTTCGTCGGTGGCGTTCTTGCTCTGCAGCTGGTCGACGGCTTTCGCGACTTCGGCGCCGAGAATCAAACCGGCGCCGTCATCGGCTTAGCGTTGGCTCGTGAAGTGGGGCCTGTATTCGCGGCGCTCATGGTCACGAGCCGAGCGGGCAGCGCGATGACGACCGAGCTTGGCTCGATGCGCGTCACCAATCAGATCGATGCGCTCGTCACGATGGCGGTCAACCCGGTCCAGTACTTGGTCGTGCCCAGGCTGGTAGCCGGGTTCGTCATGGTGCCGGTCCTGACGATGCTCTTCAACGTCGTCGGAGTGGCGGGTGCGTTCTTCGTGGCCGTGGCGCTTCTCGGGCTCGACCCCGGGGTGTTCATGGACCGCTTGAAATGGCTGGTCGATTGGGACGATCTCTCGCAGGGCCTGATCAAGGCGATGGTGTTCGGCGTCGCCGTCACGCTCATCGCGTGCCGCCAGGGCTTCTACGCGAAGGGCGGCGCCGCTGGAGTGGGGCGCGCGACCAATCGCGCGGTCGTGCAAAGTGCCATCGCCATCCTCATGCTCGATTACCTCGTGACTAGTCTGGTCTTGGGGGAAGGGTTCTTCTGATGAAGGTCTTTCGAAGCAACTTGATGCGATTGACTCGGCCGCCGCTACCCGCGCAAGTGAAGGACGACCCGATCCATGTGCGAATTCGTGACGTGCACAAGAACTATGGAGACCATCACGTGCTCAAGGGCGTTTCCCTCGATGTCTATCGCAGGAAGACGAACCTGATCATCGGGCCGTCTGGGTCCGGCAAGACCGTTCTGATGCGCCAGCTGATCCGTCTCGAGAAGCCCGACTCCGGCGAGCTCCTGGTCAACGACGTCGACTTCGCCAAGCTTGAAGGCCTCAACCTCGCGGCCATGCGCCGAACCTTCGGGATGGTGTTTCAGATGTCGGCGCTGTTCGATTCCATGACGGTATTCGACAACGTTGCATTCCCGGTTCGTGAGCACACCGATCTGTCGCGCAACGAAGTGCGTGACCGCGTGATGGACCGCTTGTCCGCGCTCGGTGTGGCGGGCGCCGCTCACAAGCTACCGGCCGAGCTCTCCGGAGGTATGCAGAAGCGCGTCGCCGTCGCCCGGGCGATGATCCTCGAGAGCGAAATCCTGATCTACGACGAACCGACCACGGGCCTGGACCCAATCACCACCGAGATGGTCGACGACTTGATCACCGAAGCGGAGGAATTGTTCGGCGTTACCTCGATCGTGATCAGTCACGACATGGCCTCGGTAGTACGCATCGCCGACCATCTGAGCTTCCTCCACCTGGGCGAAATCACGGCCACGGGCACACCGCAGGAACTGCTACACAGCGAGCACCCAGCAACCGCAGAGTTCATGCGAGCGTCCCGAATCAGCCTCGACTAGCTGCTAGCGCTCAAAAAAAGGGGACAGTCCCCTTTTTTGAAGGGTTAACTCCAAGGACGTAACGCGCCGCGCCAGAGCGGGGCCACCTGGCTCAGCGCGTTCGCGCACAACGTCGCCCGAAGCTCGACCCGGTGACGCCAGCGGCGCTCACAGTCGCGCATGCTTTTCGCCGCGGCGTAACCAAACGCAGAACGTTCGCGCCGTGTTTTGCCTGAGCCGTAGAACCAATGACGAATTCGTCATGGCACGCGAAATGCAACGTGTTTCACAAATCACGACGACGGCACGACTCCCGCTGCAGGGCTCACTGCCGCCGCAATACGGGGAGAAGTTTGAATGACTTATCAAATTCGGCACGCGATGCGGGTTCTCGGGATTGGCGGCCTGTTTGCTCTGCTTGGATGCGGAGACCTGTCTGGGGCGTCGCTCTGGGCGCAAGGTGGGACGCCGCAGAAGCACAAAGTGCTCGTCTGCCACATCCCGCAAGGCAACATGGAGAATGCGCATGAAATCTGGATCGCCGAAAGCGCGGTCCCTGCGCACCTCGATCACGGCGACTTGCTCGGCGCATGTCCGATGGTGTTTCCGTGTACGGAGCAAGGAATCCGCGACGCGATCGCTGAAGGCGGCGGGCCCCACTACTTCGACTGCGTCGGCCCGACGGTCGTTCCGACCGTAGCGGAGATCGTCATCGACAATGACGTGATTCTCGACGGCGAGGGTGAGCTGACGGTTGACGGCGGCAGCGAACAGCCGGTGCCTTTGGAAGCACAAAATCTCACGCTCGATGAAAACGGCCACCGGGTGTTCTCAATTGAAGAGGGTGTGACGGCCGAGCTCATCGGATTCACCGTGACCGGAGGCTCCACCACCGGCGACGGCGGCGGTATTCTCAACGCGGGAACGTTCATGCTGACCAACAGCACCGTCACAGGAAACATGGCCGAGCGTGCCGGCGGCGTAGGGAATCTCGAGACGGGGATATTGACTGTGGCGAGTAGCACGGTGTCGAGCAACGCGGCGAACCTCGTAGGCGGCATCGGGACTCAGGGCATCGCGGAAATCATCGACACACGCGTGTCGGGCAACACGGCACTCGTTGGCGGTGGCGGTCTTGGCGTCTCGACGGGTGGCACTCTAACGGCGACTGGCAGCGTTGTTGAAGATAACTCCACTCCAGGAGTCGCGGGAGGCGTCGGCGTTGAAGAGCGGGGAACGGTGACGTTGAATGACACTTCGGTGTTGAGAAATCACGCGGGCGAGGTAGGTGGCGGCATTTCTAACAGTGGCGTTATGACGCTGAACGAAAGTGACGTATCAGAGAATTCAGCCACGGCGTTCAACGGAGGCATCTCAAACGAAGTCGGTGGGGTATTGGCGCTGAACAGCTCGACTGTGTCAGGCAACTCCTCCAATTTCTCAGGCGGCATCGGAAACAACGGAACGGTGACGTTGAGCAACAGCACGGTGTCAGGTAACACTGCGACCGAGTACGGCGGCGGTATTGCAAGCAACACAGAGTTGACGCTGATCGATAGCACCGTCTCGGACAATTCCTGCGGCCTTGACGGTGGCGGCATCGCCTCCTTCAGTGGCACCACGACCGTGACGAACAGCACGGTGTCCGGAAACAGTGCTGGCTCGCAAGGCGGAGGGATCGCCAACGTCGGGACGCTTGCGCTTACGAACACGACCGTGTCAGAGAACCAAGCAGGCTTCGGTGGCGGAGGTGTGCTCAACACAGGCCCTGACGCCACCGCTACGCTGACGAACAGCACCGCGTCCGGCAATCAAAGCGGTGGCCCGGGTGGAGGCATCGTCAACGACGCGATTCTGACACTCAGCGACTCGACGATATCCTCGAACGGTGCTGGAGCTGATGGCGGCGGGATCCTCAATTCGGGGACGCTGATCGTCGTGCGGAGCACGATCGCGGAAAACACCGGTGCTACCAGCGGAGGAGGCATCGAGAACTACTCCGGTTTGGTCCAGATCGACAGCAGTACCATCTCGGGAAATACGGCGACTGCGGGCGGGGGCGGAGGGATTGAGAATCCGTTCCCCGACGGGACGCTGTCGTTGATCAACACGACTGTGTCGGGCAACAGCTCGATTGGTCGCGGTGCAATTGAAAACGTCGGAACTGCCGTGGTGATCGCGAGCACACTCTCACTGAACGTCGCGGACGGCACGGTTCTTTGGGATGGTGCCTGCAGATTGGCTCCTGCATGCCCCCCCGGAGCGCTAACAATTCGGAATACGATCCTCGACGGCCAGTGCGTGGGCGCATCAGACGTGCTTTCGCTTGGCGGCAACATCGAAAGCCCGGGCAATACCTGCACGCTCATCCCACCCTTCGACCTGTTCAACGTGCCGGCCGCACAGCTTGGGCTCGAGCCACTTACAGACAACGGCGGTCCCACCCAGACGCAAGCACTTGCGCCTTTCAGCGTCGCACTCGATCGGATCTCCGAACCTGAGTGTGTGGATGCGGACGGCTTGCCGCTGCTCACCGATCAGCGCGGTGTCTCGCGCCCGCAGGGTCCAGCCTGTGACTCGGGCGCATTCGAGCTCAGTGACGGTCCGCCGCCCATGGGTGCATGCATCAACGATGCCGACCGAATGACCTACGAATCGCTCGAATACATCGACAGCGACGGGATGTTCTGGACGTGCATTGACGCTGCTGCAGCGATCGGCACAGACTGCGTCTTTGGGTCGCCCCAGTCGGAGCCTCCCCTCGAAGGGTGCAGCGCCGAGGCCAGTGCTGTGATCGCTTGCTTCCCCAACTGCCCAGAGGAAGTCATCGAGACTTTTGGCACCTGTGTTGCGTTCTGCATCGCAGGGGCCACCGGGCTCTCCTCGGGTTGTGCGAGTTGCTACGGAGAGGCAGCGGCCTGTGGGGCTGCATTCTGCACGTTCGCGTGCGCCGGTGACCTCAACTCACCGTCGTGCGTCGCATGCCGCGTCGAGAACGGCTGCATCCCCGGCTTCGATACGTGCTCTGGTCTTCCAGACGACATCGATTGTGACGGCACTGGTGGCACTGGCGGTTCGGGCGGGAACGCGGGCTCGGGCGGCAATGGCGGCAGTGGCGGCAGTGGCGGCAGTGGCGGTACCGGTGGCACGGAGTACGCGCAAGACTTCGAGTCACTAGTCCAGGCGAGCGGCTCGGCATTGGCCGATGACGGCTGGTTGGTATTCGGCCAAGTCGTTGATGCCGACGGTGTTCCTAAGTTTGACTACGGCCCATTTCCCGCACCAAACGGCACCCCCGGCTTCTCCAGCATCGCCACGGGTGAGGGCGGTCCCGACCAAGGTGCACAGCAGCTGGTGGTCTATAACGACTACAACTGCTGCGACCCGAGCCAAGGTCACCGCAACGGAACCGACAGGGTCACGTCGCTCGTTTTCCAAGAACCCTTCACTCTGGGCAATCCGATCTCAGCGGACGATGTCGGTAAGACTCTTGAGTTCAGCTTCGATGCAAAGCGCGGCAACATCAACGATCCGACGGGTAGCAGCACGGCACTGGCGTTCATCCAGACCGTGGACCCCAACGCCGGTTTCGCGCAGACCAACTTCGTGTCCGTCGACATGACGAATCTTCCGGCTGGCACCTGGGACCGCAACTCTATTTCACTGACAATCGACGCGGGTCTGGTGGGCCAGTATTTGGAGTTTGGCTTCTTGAGTACCGCCTCGAACTTCGAACCATCAGGTGTGTTCTACGACAACATCCTGGTGGTGCTCTAGGCTCCCTGAGTCCGACTGGTCACGGGCTCGCCGGTGGCTGCTCCGGTCGTCAACCGCTTGCAGTCCGCCGGGGCAACGGAAGCCAATGAACATCCGGAGAATGGCTCGCGAAGGGCGCACGCTTCGCATCATCGTCTCGCGAACTCTCCGCCCCCGAAAAAGGGGACAGTCCCCTTTTTTGAAGGGTCAAGTCCAAGCACGTCACACACGACGCCCTTCCGTACGTCGACTTCTACACAGGAGAACGGCTCGCGATGTGCGGCACAGTGAGTGGGGGGGAGGCTAGCCGTATTTCGACGTGCAGAGTCGGCCGAGCGGGCCCCGCTCGCGAGCACGTGCGTCGGGAGCCGTGCTCCTGGGACTCAGTTGCGATTCGTGTTGTTGGGGGTCCAGTCTATTCAACTGTGACCTGCGCTTCGAGGGAAGTGTCGGTCGACGAGGCGCCTACCAGGATGGGGTAGGTGCCCGGGGGGCTCTCGGAGCTCGATGGGGTAGGCCACGTAGGCCTGCAAGACGTCGAGCTCTTCGCTGTAGTAGACCATTCCGTCGACGCCGGGGTAGCGTTCGGGCCCGGTGGCCGCTTCCGACCAGATGCTTAGCAACACTGAGCCACGCGCCCGATGGGCGCTCACGGTTCTGTTGCTTGCCTACATCCTCTCCTTCATCGATCGCAATGTGATGGCGATCCTGGTCGGACCGATCCGAAAGTCGTTCGACATCAGCGACTTTCAGTACGGTCTTCTACACGGGCTTGCGTTCACGGTCTTCTACACCGTGCTCGGTCTTCCCATCGGACGCCTAGCGGATCGACGAAGCCGCCGAACGATCATTGGAGTCGGCGTGCTCTTCTGGTCCGTGATGACCTGCGCTTGCGGGCTGGTCCGGAGCTATGGCGGCCTGTTCACGACTCGCATGGGCGTGGGCGTCGGCGAAGCGGCCTTGTCGCCGCCCGCACATTCGCTCCTGAGCGACCTGTTCCCAGCGAACCTCCTTCCGCGCGCCATGTCGATCTTCACCCTGGGGATCACCATTGGGGGCGGCATGGCCTACATGATTGGCGGCTGGGTATTGGGCGCGGTGGACGATACCGACTGGTCGCTACCACTCGTCGGATCTCTAGAACCCTGGCAGCTCACCTTCATCTTGGTGGGGCTTCCGGGGTTCCTAGTCGGAGCTCTGGTCTGGACGATTCGCGAGCCGAAGCGTCGAGGCAGGGGCCGTGCCGAAGGGGAGGGTGCGCCCGTGCGCGAGGTGCTCCGATACTTCCGTGCGCACGCGCGGCTCTACGGCTCGATCCTTGGAAGTGTCTCGATGTTGTCGGTGCTCGGGTACGGGACAATCACGTGGTACGTCGAGATGCTGATCCGCAACTTCGACGCGGAGGCCAGCCAGGTTGGGCCGAAGTTCGGTTGGATCTTCATCATTGCCGGGAGCGTCGGCGCGCTGACTGGCGGACTCTTGGCCGAACGACTGAGTCAACGATACGCGGATGCCAACATGCGCGTCGTGCTGCTGGCAGCGCTTCTGTGGATCGTGCCGGGCATCCTCGGACCTCTCATGCCGACCCAGCAGGGAGCCCTATGGATGGCAGTGCCGATTCTGTTCCTAATGAGCAGTTACTTCGGCCCAGCGATCGCCGCCCTCCAAGTCTCGACACCCAACGAAATGCGCGCGCTAGCATCCGCGCTCCTTCTGTTCGCCGCGAACCTCTTCGGCCTGGGCCTAGGCCCACCCCTGGTCGGCGCACTCACCACGCACGCCTTAGGCGGAGACGACACCCTACACATCGCCCTCGCTGTCATAGCCGCGGTCTTCGCCCCCGTCGCCGCAGCCACCGCAGCCTGGGGCCTCCCCGCCCTCGCAAAAAAAGGGGACAGTCCCCTTTTTCTTCACCCTTCGTAACAGGGGACTGTCCCCTTTTATGTGTAGTTGCGGACTATTAGTTCGCTTACTTTGCCGCGTTTGGTGGCGTCGCAGTTGATTGCTCGGGGGGCGGCTACGGTTTCGATGTTGAAGTTGCCGTAGAGGTCGCGGATGAAGGGGACGTCGCTGTTGGAGAGCATGAGCTTGCAGCCTCGGCGGTCGAGAGCCTTGTAGACGTCGCGGAGGCGTGTTTGGTCTCCTTGGGAGAAGCCATCGCGGGCGTAGGATGTGAAGCTCGCGGTTTGTGAGACGGGCTCGTAGGGCGGGTCGAAGTAGACGAAGTCGCCGGGCTTCGTGTTTTCGAGGAGCGCATCGAACGGCGCGCACTTCAGCTGGGCGCCTTTCAGGGCGCGGCTTGCTGCATGCAGGCCGTCCTCGTTCAAGATGCGCGGGTTCTTGTATGAACCCATGGGCACATTGAACTCGCCTTTGCGATTGACGCGGTGCAATCCGTTGAAGCAGGTCTTGTTGAGGTAGATGAACATCGCCGCCCGCCTCGTGGCGGAAAGGCGCCGGCCCTGGTTGTAGCGTTCACGCACCTGGTAGTAGCTCTCTTTCGAGTGACGGCCGGCAAGTCCGCGCAATGCCGTGATCACCCCTTCCACGTCGTCACGGATTGCCGAGTACGCGGCGACGAGTGTCGGGTTGATGTCGGTCAGCAGCGCTCGCCCTGGGCGGCGCGAAAAGAAGAGCGCGCCGCCGCCGACGAATGGCTCGACGTGGCGCATGTGCTCTACCCCTGAAGGGAGCAGCGGTCGCAGCTGGCTCAGCAATCGGCCCTTGCCCCCCACCCACTTCACGAAGGGGGCTGCCTCCCGTGGCTGTTGCTGGATCCTCGCCGCGACCGCTGCAGATGTCGTCATATGTAGTATGATCTCCTACACACGCGAGAAAACGGAAGAAAACGGCGCGCCGACGGCGAATTCCGATCTGGTTTCGGTTACTTGAGGCCGCGCCTAGCTGGCGTCCGCGACCATGGCGCGGAGCCGATCCATGGCCTCTTCGAGGACAGGCATGGGCGGCCCAAACGAGAAGCGCATGTGCTCGACGAACCGGGAGGGCCGTCCGGTTCGGCGCTTGCCTGGGTTCACGTCGAAGAAGTGACCCGGCACGCAGATCACCTGCCGTTCGAGAGCGGCACGGAAGAAGTCGTCGCTGTTGCGGAGTGAGCGAGGCAGTCCGCTCAGGTCTCCCCAGGCGTAGAAGGTGCCCTGGGGCTCGAGGTCGAACCGCACGCCGATGCCTTTCAGACTCTCCACGAGAAAGTCCCGCTTCTTCTTGAACTCGATGTGAACGGACTCCGCCTCGGCGAGTGTCGGCTCTTCCTGCACGAGGTCGATCGCGGCACGTTGCATCGGTGCGACCCCGCCGCCATCGAGAAACGAGCCCGCACTCGCGGCCGACTCGATGACCCGCTTCGGCCCGACAATCCAGCTCACGCGGAAGCCGGGGTACCGCCAGTTCTTCGTGAGCCCGTCAAACACGACGATGGGATCGGTGTCGACGTCCTCGACGTATCGCGCCGCGCTGACGATCGATGGCTCTTTCGTCCAGACGTAGTGTGAATAGAACTCATCGAGCAGAAGGGCGCAGTTCAATTCACGCGCAGTCTCGACCCAACTCGCAAGTGCGTCTCCTTGGACGGCTTTCCCCGTGGGGTTGCACGGGTTGCTGGCCAAGATCGCGCTCAAGCCCCGGCCGAGGATCTCGTCCTCGAGCTCTTGGCGGGTGAACTCGTACGCGTGCTTCGGGTCGAGCAGGATCGGAATCGGCAAGAATCGCCGGAACACGTCGAGGAGCTCTTCATAAGCGGTGTAGTCCGGCAGAAAGTGCCCGAGGTGGATGGGCGCGATCGCAGCACATGCACGCATGACAGCCACGCGTCCTCCCCCTGCGATGCAGACGTTCTCGGCCGAGTACTGTGACTTCATTCCACGGCGGAACAGCTTGTTGTAGAGCCCAGCTACTGCTTCCCGGAGCTCCCACACGCCGGCCACTGGGGCGTAGTCGAGGTCGCTAGGCTGGACTTCGATGCGGGTCACCCGCTCTGGTGCGCCTGGAAGACTCCCAGTGTCTGGCTGGCCCTGTCCGAGATTGCACCAGCCTGGCGCGTCGAGGCTGAAACCGCGCTTCTGGGCCTCGACCGTGACGTAAATGACGCCGGTACGCGGAACGGGCCGAAAGGCAGCGACCTCTGCGATGTCGTTCATGGGATTGGAATCTGGCGGGCTCATGAGCAGCGCGACTCTAGCAGAAGTCTCGAAATGGGATAGCCTTGGGCGCATGGATGTGTTGCGCATCGAGGAGCTGATGGTCGACTGCGTCGTCGGGGTATACCCGCATGAGCGCAACGCCTCGCAGCCACTCCGCGTCGACGTCGAGATGCGCCTCCAAACCGAAGCGTCCGCTGTCAAAGAGAGCCTACGGTCCACCATCGACTACGCCGCCACCGCGTCGCAACTGGTGTTCCTCTTGCGTAGTTGTCGCTTCCGTCTCCTCGAAACCGCCGGGCACGTACTGGCGCGGTACATCCTGGCCCCTCCAGCGCCTGACGAGCGCCGCGCCCAGGTCCACTCCGTCGTCGTCCGTCTCACTAAGCCCGGCGCGCTTCGAGGGTTCGCGGTTCCTTCGCTCGAGATCGAGCGCGCGGCCTCGTGGTGCAATTTCGAGGTCGAGAACAAGCCCTTCGGCACGGTCGACGTGATCTACGAGACCAAGGGTGCCGGCATCTATCGTCTGAACGTTGCCCCGGGCAAGAGCATTCCGCTTCACGTGCATCAGCAGATGCGCGAGTCCGAGATGGTATTGGGCGACGGGCTGGTCTGTCAGGGACAGCCCTGCGCGCCCGGGACGGTGCACCGCTGGCCGAGGGGCGCCGCACACACGTACATGAACCCAACCAAACGGCACCAAACGATCCTCTGCGTCGACTTGCCGCGTTTCATCCCCGAGGACGAAATCGAGGTCGCCGGGGAGCCGGCTGACGTTCCCGCCGAGCCACCATGGGGCCCCATCGCGGGCTTGGGTTGAGATGACGGTTTCACGAGGCACCGTGATCATCACCGGCGCGACCCGCGGCATTGGACGCGCCACCGTCGACGCGATCCTGGGACGCGGGGGGAAGGTCGTCGCGATCGCCCGCGGCGGGGAAGCCTTGAGTGCGCTCGAAGCGTCTGTGCCGGATCGCATCCGAGCCGTCGCCGCGGACCTCGAGGACGTGGCCAGCGTCCCCGACGCCGCGAAGCGCGCCATCGATGCGTTTGGCTCAGTCGACGGCTTGGTGAACTGCGCTGGGATCGCCCGTTATGAGCCCGTCGGCACCATCGGCCTCCAATCGATCGAAGCGCAGCTTCGCGTGAACCTCATTGCGCCGCTTCTCTTCTCGCAGGCGGTTGCCGAGCATCTTCGCGGTCGGGGTGGGGCCATCGTCAATGTGTCGAGCACGCTGTCCGAGCACGTGGCGCAGAACACCGCGGTCTACGCGGCCACCAAGGCTGCTCTCAATACCATCACCAAGGGCCTGGCCCTAGAGCTCGCGCCGGCCGGCGTGCGGGTGAACGCCGTGCTGCCGGGCGGAGTGGACACCGACATGCTGCGCATCCCGCGATTACGTCCAGGCGAGTCGCTCAGCGCCGCAGAGATCGAGCAGCGCGTGGAATCTCAGCTCGAGTCGCTGGCGGCCTTGCACCCGCTTGGACGGCTTGGAAAACCCGAAGAAGTCGCTGCTGTCATCATCAGCCTGCTCGATCAGACTTGGCAGACGGGGAGCCTGGTCACCATCGATGGAGGCCTCTCGGTCGCCTAGCCTTGAAGGGCCGGGCGTTTTCACACACACTCCGCCGAACGTGGCTCGAACCCAGAAGGTCGTACTCGATGCGAACGCCATCCAACGGAGCGTTCGACGCATTGCGGTCGCGATTCTGGAGGCGACCTCGGGGATCGAAGACCTGACCCTCGTCGGCATTCGCCGCGGCGGCGTCCCGCTGTCGAAGCGCATCGCAGACGAGATCGCGAAGGTCGAGGGCAGGCCTCCTCCGGTGGGGACGGTCGACATATCGCTCTACCGCGATGACGCCGCCACCGCGCTGCCCAATCCCAAGATCGGGCCGAGCGACATCCCGTTCGACGTGAGTGGCCGGCACGTCGTGCTCATCGACGATGTCCTTCATACGGGGCGCACGGTGCGTGCCGCCATCGAGTGTCTCCAAGATCACGGACGCCCTGCACGGATTTGGTTCGCGGCGCTCTGCGACCGCGGTGGCCGCGAGCTTCCCATCGCGCCGGATTTCATCGGCCGCACCATCGAAGTGGACCCGGGTGCGCGTCTCGACGTGTGGATCGACGCGGCTGGACCCGATCGCGCTGTCATCACGAGGGACGAGTGATGGAGGCGTTTGCTCACCGGAGCCTCCTGGACATCGAAGGGCTCACTCGCGCCGACGTCGAACGGATTCTCGATACGTCGGAGGCGTTTCTTCAAGTGTCCCGCCGCCCAGTGCGCAAAGTGCCGACGCTTCGCGGCAAGACCGTCGTCAACCTCTTCTACGAGGCGTCGACACGGACCCGAACGTCCTTTGAGCTCGCGGGAAAGCGCTTGAGTGCCGATGTCATCAACATGAGCGTGTCCGCTTCGAGCGTGAAGAAGGGCGAAACCCTTCAGGATACTTGCCGGACACTCGAGGCCATGCACCCCGATGTGATCGTCATTCGACACAACGCGTCCGGTGCGCCGAACTATGTCGCCTCCAAAATCGGCTGCAGCGTCATCAATGCGGGTGACGGCATGCACGCACATCCGACACAGGCACTGCTCGACGCGTTCACCATCCGGCGTCAAAAAGGAACGCTCGAGAACCTAATCGTCACCATCGTCGGCGACATTGCCCACTCGCGTGTCGCACGCTCGAACGCGCATCTGTTGAACTTGTTTGGATGCGAGGTCAGGGTGGTCGGCCCACGAACCTTGCTCCCGGCCGCAGTCGATTCGCTCGGCGTGCGAGTGTTCGACCGGCTTGAAGAAGGGCTCGAAGGAGCCGACGTCGTGATGGTGCTCCGCATCCAGCGAGAGCGCCTCGCGGGTGCGCTCTTGCCGAGTCTGCGGGAGTATGCGCGTACGTTTGGGATCGGACCGGCGACCATTCAGTACGCCAAACCGGATGCCATCGTCATGCATCCCGGGCCAATGAACCGCGGTATCGAGATCGAAAACGTGATTGCCGACGGCGAACGCAGCGTCGTTCTCGAGCAGGTCGAAGCCGGCGTCGCGGTCAGAATGGCGCTCCTCTATCTCCTCGCAGGCGAGACAACCGAGGCGCCCGCCGTAGGCGAGGCCGATTGACCGGCGTTCGCACAGGCCTCGACCGCATCGCCCAGGGTGATTCGGAAGCGGTTCGCCTGGTCGCGGGACGAAACCTAGGTTTGCTGGCGCACGCGGCCAGCGTCGATCGGTCGCTCCGCTCCGCGGCTTCGATCCTCCAACAGGCAGGGGCCCGCGTTTCGGCGCTTTTCGGCCCCGAGCATGGGTTCGCGGGCGCCGCGCAAGACATGGTCGGCGTCGGGACCCACGACGCGGCGGAGGTTCCGGTCTACTCGCTCTATGGGGACGATGCGGAAGACTTGAGCCCGAAGCCGGAATGGCTGCGGGACTTGGATGCAGTCGTCATCGATCTGCAGGACGTGGGGGCCCGTTACTACACATATGTGTGGACCGCCGCGCTGACGATGAAAGCCGCTGCAGCCGTTGGGACCGACGTGGTCATTCTCGATCGACCCAATCCTCTGGGCGGCGCGCGCGTCGAGGGCGCGCCACAGCGACCTGGGTATCTCTCGTTCGTGGGGCTTTATCCGGTCGCCGTCCGGCACGGGTTGACGATCGCGGAGCTGATGTACTGGGTCTGCGACAGCGAGCACATCGACCGCGACGTTTTGCAGCTCGTCTCCATGGATGGTTGGACTCGTTCGATGGAATGGAAGGACACCGGTCTTCCCTGGGTGATGCCGTCGCCCAACATGCCGACGCCAGACACCGCGCTGGTGTATCCTGGTGGATGCCTGGTGGAAGGCACCAAGCTCTCCGAAGGCCGAGGCACGACTCGGCCGTTCGAGGTCTGGGGCGCGCCCGGGCTCGACATCGGCCCTCTGTTGGCGCTCGACCTTCATGGAGTCACGCTGCGGCCCGTCGAGATCACCCCCACATTTCAAAAGCATGCAGGCCGAGGCTGCTCCGGAGTGCAAGTGCACGTCACCGACCCTTGGGTGTTTCGGCCCTACGAGACGTATCTTCGGATGCTTGCTGCCGTGCTGCCATCGATTCCTGCCGACGAGCGTTGGCGGACAGAGGCCTACGAGTTCGTGTCCGATCGTCCCGCGATCGACCTTCTTAGCGGCGGTCCAGAGTTTCGAACTGCGATTGACGAGGGCGCGTCGATCGACGACCTGCTTGCAGAAGAAGCGCGCGGCGCGGCCAAATTCGACGATGCGCGCCGAGCAGCATGGGTTTACGAGAAATGACGAAACCCGGTTTGATCGAGCGCGATCGCTTCCCCGGCTTGGTCAACGACCCGAACGACGGAGCCTTCGGTAACCACTCCGATCTTCGTGCCTAGCGCAGCGGCTTCGGGGCATTTCGGTGCGGTGAAGATCAGCTCGTAGTCTTCGCCGCCGGTGAGGGCGAGCGCGATCGGGTCAATGTCGAGCACTTTGCATGTCGTCTCGTACCCGGGGGCCGTCGGGATTGCGTCTGCGTGCAGCGTCGCGCCCACGCCTGAGGCGGCGCATACGTGCGTGAGGTCTTGCAGGCAGCCATCCGAGACATCAACCGCGGCGGTCGCGAGGGCGGCCATTGCCTTTGCAACGTGCCCGTGCGTCGGCGGCCGTCTCCAACGCTCGACGAAGCTCGCCGCGTGGGCGAGCTCGGATTCGCTGGTTTGAAGAATCGCGAGGCCGAGTGCTGCTGAGCCTAGCGTTCCCGTCACATAGACGGAATCGCCAGGCCTCGCGCCGTTGCGGGTGACCGACTTGCCGATAGGCAAGCCAAACACAGTCGTCGTCACCGACAAGGACGAGCCCTGGCTCAGGTTGCCACCGACGACCTGGGCTCCGGTCTTGCGGGCGGCTTCGGCGAGGCCTTCGATCAACTCGCGAAACTGCTCGTCCGGGAAGTCCGAGTCGAGGGTGAGGGCGACCACGGAGGCGCTTGGTGTCGCGGCCATCGCCCAAATGTCGCTCACGGCCGCAACCATCGCCCGGTATCCGAGGTCGCGGCAGGAGATCAAGTCAGGCCGGAAATGGACGCCTTCCACTTGGGTGTCGACCGTGATGATGGTTGGCCGGTTGCCAAAGTCGATCACCGCCGCGTCGTCTCCGATGCCGACGACTACTTTCTTCGAGTCGCCGTCGAGCTCGAAGCGGGCTTTCAGCCAGCCGATTTTGGCGAACTCGTCATGCATGGGCTTCGGCGGCGGGAAGCGTTACGGTGAAGATTGTGCCCTCGCCAAGCGCGCTGGTCACCTCGATCGTTCCGTCGTGGCCGTCGACGAGCTGTTTGACGATCGACAGTCCGAGGCCGGCTCCCCCATGGGCCCGCGTGGTCCCTGCATCGATTTGGTAGAACGCATCGAAAATCCTGGAGAGATTCTCTTCAGGGATGCCCATGCCGGTGTCTTGGACGGTCAGAACTACGGCAGGCCGGCTTGCCGTGAACAACGCGGCCCCAAAGCCGGCTGGGCCTGCCGCGTCGACTTCGCCCGGCTCCGCACGGAGGACGACCTCGCCGCCTTCGCGGGTGAACTTCAATGCATTGTCGGCGAGGTTGAGCACGATTTGCTGGAGCCGAACCGGGTCTCCCCAGATCTTCGCAGTGCCGTCGGCTACCTGAATGTCGAGCGCGACATTGCGACGGTTGGCGTTGGGAACGATCGTCGATCCCACGTCGGAGAGCAGTGCACGCGGGTCGACCGCTTCGTGGTGGAGATCGAGGCTCTCGGCTTCGAGGCGGCCGAGGTCGAGTAGGCTGCTGATCAAGCCAAGCAATTGGTCCGCCTTGCTCCGAATCGTTTTCAGGAATTCTGCCTGGCCATCGCTTAGCGCGCCTGCGGCGCCGCTTTCGAGCATCTCGGTGTAGCCGATGATCGACGTGAGCGGAGTTCGGAGCTCGTGGCTCACTGTGGCCAGAAACGTGGACTTGAGTTGGTCGAGTTGTTTCAGCTCGTCGTACGAGCTCTTCAGCGCTTCGTTCTTCTCAGCGAGCTCTCGGTAGTTTTCGCGCACGCTTGCGACCTGCATCGTCGAGGCGAGTTGAGCTCGATGACCCGAGAATACGAGTAGCTCGACCACCCCCCTGAGGTGTGCGCAAAGCTCTTCGGCGATGTCCACGCGCACTCGCGGCATTTGGTCGAAGTGATCAAGGACAGTGGGGAGATCGGCTGCCTCGTCAATGGACGTGAGGGAAGCGGGTGGCCCCTGGGTCTCGGCGGGTACGTAGGGACCCACGATGAGGCGGCCGATAGGGCGACCCTGGTAGGCGAGGGGCACAATTCGATACACGGCACCCGTGAAACACGGGTGGACGATGGTCTCCCCGGCCGGCTCCAAGTCCCGAACCAGGCCAACGGTGTTCGCGCACTCGCGTTCGCCGTTGCTCAGCGTGTTGACGTAGTTGCAGAGTGGTCGCTCACGATGCACGTCCGCGAGAAGGTCGCCTTCATGGGAAATAACGCGAACGGGGAGCCCAAACAACGCGTAGAACGATTTGGCCACCGACGTCACCGAGTCGCGACTCAACACGTCTTCCAGGCGAACGACGTCGCCCATCATGATGTCCGCAGCGCGGGTGTCGTCCTGCATCATCGCTCCCGTCGCCCCGGATTCTGTCTCAGCTTCAATTCAATTTCGTTCATGAATCGGACCGGGCTGATCCCGAATTTGTTCTCGAGTTGGTGTTCCTCCTCGAGCTTGTCCCAGGTTTCGCGAATCAGTCCCCGGAGCGTCTGCATGACGCCGTAGCCTCGCGTCGCAACGGCCTTGTAAATCGTCTCGCGACTTTGCTTCGCGAGCGCGTCGAGCTCCTCGTCCGTTCGCACGTCCTCCATGTCTCGTTTGTTGAACTGAATGATAATCGGGATGCGTCCCGAGTCGATCCCGGTCTCCTCGAGATTCTGCTTGAGGTTCAGAAACGATTCGCGATTGGCGTCCGCCTCGCTTCGCTGCGAATCCGCGATGAACGCGACACCGTCAGCCGCTTGGAGCACCAGTCGCCGCGTCGCATTGTGCATCACCTGCCCCGGCACCGTGAAAAGCTTCAATCGAATCGTGAGCCCGCTTTGCGAGCTCACCGTGATTGGAAGCATGTCGAAGAAGAGCGTCCGATCGTTTTGCGTCTCGAGCGTCATGAGCTCACCACAGGCGTTCGACGTGCCAAGCCAATGAATCGCTCGCAGGTTGGTCGTCTTCCCGCTGAGCGCCGGTCCGTAGTAGACCAGTTTGAGCGTCAATTCCTTGGCGGCGAAATCTACTTGCATTCCAAGCCGGGGAGCCGCTCACGACCGGGGCTAGCCCCGCATCAAGAGCAAGAGCCCCGCCCCCATCAACACCAACATGATAAAGAACGCGGCCCATGTCAGCGTCCTTTTGTGCTGGTTGGTGACGGGCCCAACCCGCGTGTCTTGCAGTTGCTGGGTTGCTAGCGCGATCAGGGTGTCGATCCGCTTGATGGCATCTTCACGACGGGAAGGGTCTGCTTCACGGACCTCGCGGTAGCGTTTGCCCGCATCCGGGAGCCGATCGAGCGCAACGCACAGACCCACGAAACGGCGGTGGGCCTCCTCGCTCTCCCATTCGGCCTCGACTTGCGCCCATGCTTCCTCGATCGAATCCACCGGACACGAGAGTAGCATGGCCCCTAGCCGACGATGCTGGCGTTATCTGTGCCTAGAAGCGCCAATATCGCCCAAGAGGCCGAGCGCAGGAAGGAAGAAACGTGGCGCGTGCGTTCTTGTGGATAGGCTGTGGGCTTCCCACCTCCGATCTGCGGTCCGATACGCACCTACATCACCCTAAAAAACCTTTTGAATTCTATCACTTGGCTTGCAGAAAGAAGTTGACACCAATGGAGCTCGGGCCTTAGTTTCCAGCCGTGGTGGGAACTTGTGGGATCAAGTGCCAACCAGGTGCCAACTAGCACGAGAGGGTTAGGTTGTTCCGAGGACGCTACGAGCACAGCATCGATGCCAAGGGCCGCACCTCCGTTCCCTCGCGTTTCCGCGAAGTGATGGCGGGGCAGGGCGACTCGAAGCTCGTGGTCACGACCGGGTTGGACACCTGTCTCGTCGCCTACCCGATGGCGGAATGGCTCGCGTTCGAGAAGCGCCTTTCCGAGCTTCCAGGGTTCGACGCGGACGTGGTCACCCTCAAGCGAATCTACGTCTCCGGCGCGGTCGAATGCGAGGTCGACAAGGTTGGTAGGCTTCTGATCCCTGCAGCCCTTCGCAAGCATGCCGGCCTCAAGCGAGACGCGCTCTGGGCGGGAATGGGAAGCTACATCGAGCTCTGGGCAAAGCAAAGCTTCGAGGAGCTGCGCAGAGATGTTCTCAGCGACGAAAATCGCCGTTTGGGGATCGCCAAACGGTTGGCGGAGCTCGGCCTGTGAGCGAGTTCGAGCACACATCGGTCTTGCTCGCGGAGGTTCTCGAGCAGCTCGCGCCCGTATCGGGCGGCGTCTACGCAGATGTGACGCTCGGTGGAGGAGGGCACGCGCGGGCGATCTTGGAACGCAGTGCTCCGGATGGCCGTTTGGTCGGAACCGATCGCGACCCCAGCGCCCTCGAAGCTGCGGGGACGGTGCTTGCAGAGTTCGCCGACCGCGTGACGTTACGCAAGGCGCGCATCAGTGAGCTTCGGGAGGTGCTGACCGCGCTCGACATCCAACACGTCGACGGCATCGTCGCTGATCTCGGGGTCAGCTCCGCCCAGCTCGATCAAGTAGAGCGCGGTTTTTCATTAGCCAAAGAGGGGCCGATCGACATGCGCATGGACCCGACCGAGGGCGAGAGCGCGCTGGATTTGATCGGCCGTTGCGACGCCGAAGAGCTAGCGAATGTGATCTACCGATACGGCGAGGAACACCGTTCGCGGAAGATCGCGCGCTCGCTGCGGCGGGCGTATGAGGAGGGGGAGCTCGAAACGACCGCCGACCTACGGCGGGCAGTGCATCGAGCAACCGGAGCTCGTCGCGGGCGCATCGACCCTGCGACCAAGACTTTTCAGGGGCTTCGCATCGCGGTGAATGAGGAGCTCGCAGAGCTCGAAGGGTTGCTGGAACAGCTGCCAAGCGTGCTGCGAGTTGGAGGCGTCGTCGCCGTGATCAGTTTTCACTCACTCGAGGACCGAATCGTGAAGCACACGTTCCGCGACAGTGAGCATCTTTCGCCGTTGACGAAGCGACCGATCATTGCTTCCGATGAAGAGCGCGAGAACAATCGGAGGTCACGGAGCGCGAAGCTCCGGGCTGCTCGCCGTGTAGAGGTGGCTGCATGAAGGGTCGCTTTCTACCTTTGTGGTGTGTCGCGGTGTTCGCAACGGCTGCGGCTTTCGTCGTTCATCTCTCGATCCGATTCGAGACTGTCCGCCTCGGGTATGAGGTGAGCGAGGAGCGCGGACGGCAACGCGAGCTTCTTCAAGATCGCCGTTTGCTGTCCATCGAGGCGGCGACGCTGCGGCAGAGCGGTCGCGTCGAAACGATTGCGCGTGGAACGCTCGGCATGGAGATGCCGAAACCGACCCGCATCGTCACGATGAAGGAGAAGCAGAGTCGCGCGGCCGCGGGGAGGGTCCGGTGAGAAACCGGCGGCAGCGATGGTTTCGAGCTCGGATCGCGCTGCTCGGGGCGTGCGTGATGTCTGTGGCGCTGCTCGTGATCGTTCGGGCGTTTCACGTTCAGATCGCGACCGGCGATCGTCTGCGGGAAATGGCCGAGGATCAGCACCTCCGCCACCTTCGGGTTTCTCCGCGACGGGGTGCGATCTACGACCGGCACGGGGCGGAGCTCGCCGTGAGTGCAGACGTCGACAGTGTCTACGCCAATCCCCGCCGCCTCAAGGCAATGGAGCAAGACCCGCAAACCGTTGCGAGGCGGATTGCGAAAGTTCTCGACGTCGATTACGAGCGGCTGGCGAAGCGCCTCGCGGCGGACCGCTATTTCGTCTGGATCGAACGTCAGGTGACGCCCAACGAAGCCACGCGCATTCGAGAGCTCGACATCCCGGGTATCGAGCTGATGACCGAGGCTCGCCGCTACTACCCAAACCGCCATCTCGCCGCTCATCTGCTCGGATTTGCCGACATCGACGGGAGAGGCATCGAGGGCATCGAGCTCGCCTACGAGGACCGACTTCGGGGCTCGGATCGACGGGTCGAGGCGATTCGCGATCGGCGCGGTCACGTCGTCTTTGCGGACGACATGGAAGATGATCGCACGATCCAAGGGCAGAGCGTGGTGCTGACCATCGACAAGGCGATTCAGCACATCGCGGAACGCGAGCTCGCGTTGGGTGTGCGTACGTTCGAGGCTCGCGGCGGAAGCGTCGTGGTCATGGATCCTTCGAGCGGCGAGATCTTGGCTCTAGCGAACTACCCGCCGTTCAACCCGAACGAGCCGTCCAAGCATCCCATCGCGCACCGTCGTAACCGGGCGGTGGTGGACCGTTTCGAGCCGGGTTCGACCGTCAAACCCTTCACCATGGCGGCAGCTTTGGCGTCCGGAGCTGTCAAACCCAATCAGTCGATCAACTGCGAGAACGGTGTGACGCGATTAGGGGGGCGCCTCCTTCACGACGCGCACCCCTATGAGTGGCTGACCCCCACGCAGATCCTCGCCTATTCCAGCAACATTGGCACTGCGAAAATTGCACTGGACCTCGGCAAGAAGGATCTCTATCGGGGGTTTCGCCGCTTCGGATTTGGCGAGCCGGCGGGCCTCGGTGTGCCTGGTGAGACGGCGGGCATCCTCCGTCACTATAGGCGCTGGTACGAGATCGACACGGCGGCCGTTTCCTTCGGACAGGGCATGAGCGTGACCAACGTCCAGCTTGCGACGGCGATGAGCGCCATCGCCAATGGGGGCCGGTTGATGCAACCGATGCTGGTGCGCAGCATGTCCGACGGGCACGGCGCGATGATCGAGGAGAACAAGCCGCGGGTTCGGCGGCAGGTGGTTCCGCGACGCGTTGCCAAGCTCGTGGGACAGATGCTCACCGCGGTGACCGAGCCCGGCGGGACGGCGATGGAAGCGGCGGTCGATGGTTATCTCGTCGCAGGCAAGACCGGCACGGCCCAAAAGGCCGACTACGTTCATGGTGGTTACGCCAAGGACAAGTGGCTAGCGTCTTTCATTGGGTTTGCGCCTGCGGACCGGCCCTCCGTGGTGATATCCGTCGTGATCGACGAGCCAGTGATCGCCCACTACGGCGGCACCGTGGCAGGACCCGTGTTCCGCCGTATCGCCGAGGTCACGCTCCGGCACATGGGGATCACACCGGAAGGCCGGCAAGCGGTTCTCGCCAAGAGGAAGGAACAGCAGATCGCCGTGGTTGAGACGGAGACCGCTGCCAAAGCGGAGCCAGTCGAAAAGGGCGAGAGCGCGGTGCCGGATGTGCGCTCGCTCCCGTTGCGGCAGGCCGTTATCGCCCTGCACGCAGAGTCGTTGGTCGCGGAGGTCCAAGGATCGGGCGTCGTGGTCTCGCAAGAACCCGCACCGGGCAAGGCGGTTTCGCACGGGTCGGTGGTCCGACTCCAGCTCGAGCGTCGGCGTTTCGACACCGATTCGGCGGCTACACAGACACGCTCCAAGACGCTCGCATCGGCGGTGCCCAGGGGGCCGCATGTCCCCTGAACCGAGCCAGAACATGACACTCGAGCAACTACAGCACAGTGGTGTCGGGGGCCGGATCACGGGTCTGGCGACACAGGTCGTGAGCGGTGTGCAGCACGATTCCCGTCAGGTGGCGGCCGGAGATCTGTTCGTTGCGGTGCCGGGAGAGACCCACGACGGCGTCAGCTTCGTCGAGGATGCGCTGGCGCGCGGCGCCGTTGCCGTGATGGCCGAGCAGCCTCTGGCTCATGAGGTTCCGCAGATTACCGTACCGGACGCGCGCGTGGCCCTTGGGCGCGCAGCCGAGCTCGTGTACGGCGAGCCGACCAGCGCCCTGCACACCGTCGGAATCACGGGTACCAACGGCAAGACGACGACGGCGTATCTCTTGAAGGAGGCGATCGAAGGCGCATCGGGCAAGCCCGCACTGGTAGGAACGACGGGGCTCGTGGGGGCGGGTGGCGAGCGCCCATCGCTTCACACCACGCCGGAAGGCGACGACATCTCGCGATTCGCTCGGCAAGCGCTCGACGATGGGGCGACGCACCTGGTGCTCGAGGTGTCCAGTCACGGCCTCTCGATGCATCGGACCGATGCACTCGACTTCGAGGTGGCCGCGTTCACCAATCTCTCGCGCGATCACCTGGACTTCCACGAGACCATGGAGCGCTACGCCGAAGCCAAGGCGCGCCTCTTCACCGAGCTCCGGCCCCGGCACGCCGTCATTCATGTCGATGACCGGTTTGGAGCCGAGCTCGCATCCCGCGTTTCGGTCCCGGTCCTCCGCTGTTCCCGCCGTCCGGGCAGCGAAGCCGAGATCCTGGCGACCGAGTACTCGGTAACGCGCGCCGGGATTCGCGCCGAGGTCCAGACACCGGCGGGGGTGGTCGAGCTCAGCAGCCCCATGCTCGGCGAGCACAACCTCGAGAACCTCCTCGTCGCGCTCGGTTGCGCGCACGCGCTCGGCTTGGATCTAAACGCCGTTGCGAAGGCTTGGGCGTCGGCGGAAGGAAGTCCCGGTCGGCTGGAGCGCGTCGCGCACCCCGAGGATGTCGCTGTGCTCGTCGACTACGCCCACACACCCGACGCGCTGCGGCGGGTCCTAGAAACGATGCGCGCGGTGACGCCAAACCGGCTCATCGTGGTGGTTGGCGCAGGCGGTGACCGCGATCGGGGGAAACGCCCAGAGATGGGTCGCGCTGCCGTGGAAGGCGCCGACCTCTGCGTGCTGACCAGTGACAATCCAAGAAGCGAAGACCCCCAGCGCATCCTCGACGAAGTGGAAGCTGGCGCCAAGCAAGCAGGCGGCACGCGCATCGTGCCCGGGGATCTGCCCAACGCGAGCCGAGGGTACTGCACGCTGGTCGATCGCAAGGCGGCGATCGCAACTGCCATCCGCGGGGCTAGTGCCGGGGACACCGTGCTACTGGCCGGCAAGGGTCACGAGACCTATCAGATCGTCGGTGCGGAGCTCACGCACTTCGACGACCGCGAGGAAGCCCGTGCGGCAATCGCTGGCGCGAAGGGAGGGGGATGATGGCGACGCCGATCCCCGCCAACCAAGCGATGTTCCGCCGGGATACGGTTGTCTCCGCGACGCGCGGCACGATTGGCGGTCCTCCGTGGGAAGATGCGTGCGGCGTCGTGACGGATTCGCGCGCGATCCTGCCTGGCAATCTGTTCGTAGCGCTTCGCGGCGAGCGATTCGACGCACGCGAGTTCGCGGCGCAGGCGGTGGATGCGGGCGCGACGGCGGTGGTCGTGGAACGCGGCACTCGGCTTCCGGATCACGTCAGCACGGTGGAGGTCGACGATACGCTACTCGCGCTTGGTGACCTCGCGAGGGCCCACCGTGAGGCGTGGAGCGGGAAGGTGGTTGGAATCACTGGCTCCGTCGGCAAGACGACTACGAAAGACCTCGCGGCCGCTGCATTGCAGTCGGCGGGCCACCGGGTGCTCAAGACGACCGGCAACCTCAACAATCGGATCGGCGTCCCCATGACGCTCTTCCAGCTCGACGCGACCGTCGACACGGCGGTCATCGAGATGGGAACCAGCGAACCTGGAGAGATCGCGTGTTTGGCCGAGATCGCGGCGCCCGACGTCGCCATCGTCACGCGCGCGAGCCTGTCGCACACCGAGGGGCTCGGTTCGGTGGAAGCAGTGGCGGATGAGAAGGTCTCGCTCTTGCGAGCCGTTCCGCAAGATGGGGTGGCTATTGCCTACGGCGATGATGCGCCACTCAAGAAGCGAGCGGCCGTGGTGCGCGCCAAACGCAAGCTGTTCTATGGGCGCGCTGCGGGCAACGATGTCCGCGTCATCGATTGGGACGTCGATGCAAACGGCACCCAAGCGCGATTTCAGGTTCGCGGTCAGGAAGTTGAAATCGCGATGCGCTTGCTGGGGGAGGGAGCCGTCCTCAACGCCGCGGGCGCGCTCGCGATTTCGTTCGGAATGGAATCGACGCTCGAGGATGCCGCCCGCGGAATTGCAGGCGTCGCACCTTCGCCGGGGCGCATGCAACCGCTGGCAGGGAAGGGTGGACGCTTGGTCATCGACGATTCGTACAATGCCAACCCAGCGTCGGTTCAAGTCGCGTTGAACGCAGCACGCGCGATCGCCGAGAAGCGCGAGGCGCCGCTGGTGGTCATCCTCGGCGACATGAAGGAGCTCGGAGTCCACAGCGAGGAGGCACATCGAAACGTGGGCGAGCTCGTTTTCGACGCCGGCACGTTTCTGTTTGCTGGCTGTGGAGAGGGCATGCATGCCGCCGTCGCGGTAGCCAACGCTCGCGGGACAGACACGCTCTGGTTTGAGGATGCGGGTGCGTGCGGCGGCCTTCTCGGCCGGCTTCCCCTGAATGCCGTCATCTTAGTGAAGGGCTCCCGGTCGATGGAGATGGAGCGCGTGATCGCGCCGCTCCTCGAGGGGGAGCAACGATGATCTACTACTTGCTCTATCCGCTGCACACGCACGAGTCACTCTCGTTTCTGAACGTCCTCCGGTACGTGCCGTTCCGTTTCCTCATGGCAACGATGACGTCGCTCCTGCTGACCTTTGGGCTCTATCCCTGGTTCATTCGCCGCTTGCAACGGAAGCAGATTGGACAGGTCATCCGTGCGGAAGGTCCCGAAACGCATCTGGTCAAAGCCGGTACGCCGACGATGGGCGGCGCCCTCATGTTGCTCGCGCTGGTCATCTCCACCGTGCTGTGGGCGGACCCCTCGAACTCGATGGTCTGGGTCGTGACCCTGATCACGGTGGCTTACGGGGTCGTCGGCTACATCGACGATACCTCGAAGATCCGGACTCGTTCGACCGGTGGACTCTCCGGTCGATACAAGCTTCTCCTTCAGTTCAGCACCGCGATCCTCGTGTGTAGCTGGCTCTACTACGGGGAGGTGGGTCTCCCAAGCGATTGGCTCGAGATCCGTCACCGGCTCGCCGCACCGTTCTTCGCGTTCTCGAAGTACCCGATCGAGCTGCCACCGTGGCTCTACGTGCTCTTCTCCTCGTTTGTCATCGTCGGTACGTCCAATGCAGTGAATCTGACCGACGGCCTCGATGGTCTGGCGATCGGACCTGTCATGATCTCGGCAGGCACGTACGCCATCCTCGCGTACCTCGCCGGCCTGACGCTATTCGGCAACATCGTCGCTGGATATCTCGACATCCCTCACATCGAGAGTGCCGGCGAGCTCAGTATCTTCGCCGCGTCGGTGGTCGGCGTCGGGTTCGGCTTCCTTTGGTACAACACGTATCCAGCTCAGGTCTTCATGGGCGACGTGGGCTCGCTCGCTCTCGGCGGCGGCCTCGGAGCGCTCGCGGT
The DNA here is from genome assembly GCA_937998345.1 of uncultured bacterium. Taxonomy (GTDB): domain Bacteria; phylum Myxococcota_A; class Polyangia; order Polyangiales; family Houyiibacteriaceae; genus SG8-38. The sequence continues at coordinate 30,561 of CALLDH010000037.1, forward strand.
CCTGACCAAGAATGAGCTCCTGTCGGTGAGTCTCGGCGGCATCTTCGTCGTCGAGGCGGTGAGTGTGATCCTGCAAGTTGGCTACTTCCGACTCACCGGCAGGCGCATCTTCCTGATGGCGCCCATTCACCACCATTTCGAGAAGAAAGGCTGGCCCGAGCCTAGGGTCATCGTTCGGTTCTGGATTATCGCGATCATGCTGGCCGTGTTCAGTCTAGCCACATTGAAGTTGAGGTGACGGTGGAGCTCTCTCGGAAGAAGACGATGGTGGTCGGGCTCGGCGAGAGCGGGCTGGCCGTCGTGCACTTTCTCAGAGAGCGTGGTGCGTGGGTCCGGGTGAATGACCAGCGCGACCGCGAGGCGCTCGGTGCCGCGGCCACTGAAGCCGAGGCTCTCGGAGCGGAGCTCGTGCTCGGGGGGCATCCCGACAGCGCGTTCGAAGACTTGGATCTCGTGGTGGTGTCGCCGGGCGTGCCACCCCTGCCGCAACTCGAGCAAGCCGAGCAGCGCGGCGTGCCCGTGGTGAGCGAGGTGGAGCTCGCATCGCGTTTCATCGACGCGCCGATCGTCGCGATCACCGGAACCAACGGCAAGAGCACCGTGACGACCTTGATCGGCGAGATGAGCCGCCGCCTCGGGCGCCCGGTCTTCGTCGGAGGCAATCTGGGTCGCCCGATGATCGAGGCCGCTGGGACCGACGCCGGGGGGGCGAATGGTCTCGTCATCGTCGAGCTATCGAGCTTCCAGCTGGAGCGCGTTTCGCAGATGAAGGCCCATGTCGCCATCCTGCTCAACATCACCCCCGACCACCTCGACCGCTACCCTTCGTTCGAAGCGTACGCGGCCGCCAAGGCGCGTATCTTCGAACGGCAGGACGCCGAGGACTTCGCGATTCTCCCAGCCGACGCCCCCGACCTTCGTGAGCTCATCGTGGATGGCGCCACAGTGGTCCTCTTCGACGGTCGGTCCGGTGAGGTTCGCGTGGTCGATGGCGTGGTGACTGACACACAAAGCTCCCTGCGCGTGCCCGTCGCAGAGCTGAGGATCCGTGGATCGCACAACGTGTCGAACGCGTGCGCGGCCGTGCTTGCAGCGCGCTTGCTAGGCGTTCGCCACGACGACATCGCTTCGGTTCTCAGTGACTTCAAGGGACTGGCCCATCGCACGCAGTATGTGCGCTCGGTTGATGGCGTGGAGTACATCGACGATTCCAAGGCTACCAATGTGGGCGCTGCCATCGCATCGATCGACGGGCTGCGCGGGCCGAAAGGCAAGATCGTCTTAATCGCCGGCGGCGTCGACAAGGGCGGAAGCTACCAGCCGCTTCGGCAGCGAATGTCCGAGGAAGGGCGGGGGGTAGTGGTTCTCGGAGAAGCAGCGTCGCTCTTGGAGAGCGCCTTCGCAGACTCGCCCATCGAGGTTCGGCGCGCGACCTCGATGCCTGATGCCGTCGCGCACGCAGCCGCACTGGCTCGCCCGGGAGACACCGTGCTTCTGGCGCCGGCTTGCTCGAGCTTCGACATGTTCCGCTCGTACGCCGAGCGAGGCGACCACTTCCAACGAGCCGTTGAAACCCTGGGAGAGCAATCATGACACGCGCTTCGAAGCCCACATCACCGACGGAGCCCGGCCCCGCCGACGTCTCTCTCGCGGCCACGCTCGTTGGGTTGATCGCGTTCGGCGTGGTGATGGTGTACATCGCGAGCGCCGTCTACGCGAACAACATGTACGGCAACGGATTCCACTTCCTGATCCGACAGACGATCTTTGCGGCCGCTGCGTTCGTCGTTCTCGTCGTCTTCACCCGCGTCAATATCTCATTGCTCCG
>CALLDH010000038.1 GCA_937998345.1 uncultured bacterium
CCTACGTGAAGAGGACGGAGCGGAATATCAAAGTTTATCGGCTGACGGGCGCCTAGCCTGCGCAAGTATCAGCTTGCGGAGGGCGCGTCTTCCGGCACTCTTGCTCGCCCATGACGAAGATAACAAGAATCGCTAGCGCCGCTTTGCTTGCTCTGGTCCTGGCCATCCCCGCGATGCACCATCTTACCACGTCCTCGGCGAGCGCCCGGAGCAACTACAAAATCAAAGGCGAAGTTCAGGTGCAGACTGGCGGATACCGTCACGTGGTCATCATCAAGAACAAGACCCGCGACTGGCTGAACTGCGAGGTATGGACCGACGTCGATCCGCAGCCGCCCCACAGCACGAGAGTTGGCCCGCGCAACACGCGTGAAGTGGTCATTCGAACGCGTGCTGAGGAGGACGAATTCATTCCCTACGGCTTCTGCCGTAACAACTAGCCTGAGGGAATTAACCCTTTCAAAAAGGGGACTGTCCCCTTTTTTACTGGGCTACGGCGCCGATTGTGAGGGCGTAGGCCAGCAGGGATTCCATGTCGGCGTCGCTGATCTTGTCGGGGCCGAAGGCGGGCATGTCGTCGCCCCCGGAGCGGACCTTCCAACGCATCTGTGACGGCGAAGCGCCTTCGCCCGCGATCTTCGGGCCATCGCCTTCTTCACCACCGGGGTGGCAGCCTTCGCAGAACTCGGCGTAAACCTCGGTGCCAGCCGCGACATCGGTGGAGCCAATCGGGTAGTCCAAATCCTCCAATGAGTACGCAGTCGTGCCTGAGGACTCCTTGGAGCAGCCGTACGCCACCGCCAACATACCGACCATCAAGCCCAAAATCAGTGTCTTCCCCATCTTCTTCCCTTTCCCCAGGGACGCCGCTACGCGCGCGGCGCTCCTTCATTCCCCTTGCGTCGCAACTTTAGCAGTTTTTCGCCCTGGACCTGAAACGCTTCGGCCTCGTTGCTCAGCAGATCGCTGTGACAGGCCGCTTTCTCCGCTTCGCCCACGGCGCTCTTCGTCTTGCCGGCCAGTCGATGAATCTCCTCCGGGGAGAGGTGGCCGCGAGCCCGAAGAATCTCTTGCTGCTCCAGTGTGAGGGCGGCTGACTTCATCACGCGCTCCCGTTCGAAGCCGCTAGCCTTGCCGGATTCGAACTCCACGATCTCTTTGGAAATCCGCACAGAGCACCAGTCGTGCCCACACATCGCGCAGAAATCGGTGTCGACGTCTAGGTCCTCGTCGTGAAACGCGCGCGCGGTGTCGCTGTCGAAGGCGAGGTCGAAGTGCTTCTCCCAATTGAGCGCCGCTCGCGCGCGGGTGAGGTCATCGTCCCAGTCGCGGGTACCCGGGATCCCGAGGGCCACGTCCGAGGCATGGGCAGCGATCTTGTAGGCGATGCACCCCTGCTTGACGTCGTCCTTCTTGGGTAAGCCCAGATGCTCTTTCGGCGTCACGTAGCAAAGCATGGCCGCCCCGTGATAGCCGGCGGCGGTTGCGCCAATCGCGCTCGTGATGTGGTCGTATCCGGGGAATACGTCGGTGACCAGCGGGCCAAGCACATAGAAGGGCGCACCGTGACAGCGTTGCCGCTGAAGCTTCATGTTGTACTCGACCTGGTCGAACGGAACGTGTCCCGGCCCCTCGACCATCACCTGGCACCCCTTTCGCCACGCGCGTTCGGTGAGATCACCGAGCCGGTCGAGCTCGCCGAGCTGCGCCTCGTCTGTTGCATCGGCAAGCCCGCCGGGCCGCAGCCCGTCGCCCAAGGAGAACGAGACGTCGTACTCCCGCATCACGTCACAGATCGCCTCGAAATGCGTATACATCGGGTTCTCTTGGCCATGGTGCAGCATCCACTTGGCCAGCAGGGAGCCGCCGCGCGACACGATCCCGATGAGACGTTTGCGAATGAAGGGCAGGTGCTCTCTCGCCACGCCGGCGTGGATGGTGAAGTAGTCGACGCCCTGGCGGGCCTGGTGGCGTAAGGTCTCGAGAATCACGTCGAGAGTGAGCTCTTCGATGCTTCGGCCGATGATCATCGAGTAGATGGGGACCGTCCCGATCGGCACACGCGCGTTCGCGATAATCGCTTCACGGGTTGCATCGAGGTCGCCGCCCGTCGAAAGGTCCATCACGGTGTCCGCGCCCCAGCGCTCGGCCCAACGAAGCTTCTCGACTTCCTCGTCGGTGCCGGACGACACCGGTGACGCGCCCATGTTCGCGTTGATTTTCGTGAGGCCTGCCCGCCCGATGCACATCGGATCCAACGCGTGCTCGAGATGCATCCTGTTGGCTGGAATGATCATCCGGCCGGCGGCGACTTCGTCGCGCACTTGCTCGGGACTGAGGTGGGCTTCGCGCTCGGATACCCGCCTCATGGCGGGCGTCACGACGCCAAGGCGCGCATGCTCCAGCTGCGTCACAGGCTCGAAGCCCGCGGGCGGATGCCAGCGGCCAGCTTCGAAGCGCCAATCCTCCGGCATGAAGTCCCAGGCGGTCTTGTCGCTCGGCTGCGGCATGCCGGGGGTGTCGGGAGACGAATACGTGCGGGGGCCACCGATGTCAGGCGCGTTCGCGAACGAGCCCGGCGTGGTGCCCGCTTCCTGGCTTGACGGGTTGTGCGCGCCCCGGCGGGGAATCTTGAAGTCTTGCATCATGCTCCTCCTGCAGGGAAGAAGCCGACGGGTCGCTTCCCTACGCCGGTCCAAACCGGATCAGGTTCGACGGGTCCCTCTCAGCCTTTGCGGCGCCCCGAGCGAAGGCCGACTCTAGCACGCCCCCCCGAGCACGGCTATCCTCCCCGCCCTGGCGACCAGGAGCAGCATGACCTCGACCCCACTCTATCGCTCGCGCCCCAGCGGCTTTGAAATCCAGCCTGCATCCCAGGCCGAGGCGCGGAAAATCGGCGATATCATCTATCTGTCGGAGGGTCTGTCCAACTCGTACCTGATCACGACGTCCGAGGGCCGAGTCGTGATCAACACCGGGATGGGCTTCGAGGCGCCGGTGCACAAGCGCAATTTCGACGCCATCGATGACAGTCCGGTGCGCTACATCTTTCTCACCCAAGGCCATGTCGATCACGTTGGCGGCGTCGATTTGTTTCGCGAGGAGGGCACGCAGCTTGTCGCGCAAGCGAACAACCAGTCCCATCAAGCGGACGACGGCCGCATCGCGGCGTTCCGAGCGTCGCGCAGCGCGTTTGCGTTTGCCGATGCGATTGCGCGCGCCTGGACATACATCCAAGAGCACGTGGGAGGCGGCATCCCCGCGCAATCGCGCCCGACGCCAGACATCACCTTCGACGACCGCTACGAGATCGAGCTGGGCGGGGTGCGGATGGAGCTGCTGTCGACGCCTGGAGGCGAGACGACCGACTCCATGATCATCTGGCTACCCGAGCAGGAGGTTTGCTTCTGTGGGAACCTCTTTAGCGCGCTGTTTGGCCACTTTCCCAATCTCGTCACGGTTCGCGGCGACCGGTATCGCGAGGCGCTGGGCTTCATCGAATCACTCGAGCGGGTGCTTGCGCTGGAGCCCAAGCTGCTGTTGACCGGTCATCACGGTCCGGTTGTCGGAAAGGAAACGATTCGCGAGGAGCTGACGCGACTGCGCGACGCCGTTCGATATGTTCACGACGAAACCGTGCGCGGCATGAATCATGGCAAGGACATCCACACCCTGATGCGTGACATCCAACTTCCGCCGGAGCTCGCGGTCGGGGAGGGCTACGGCAAAGTGTCGTGGAGCGTGCGGGCCATCTGGGAGAACTATGCGGGGTGGTTTCATCACAGCTCGACGACTGAGCTCTATCCGGTGCCAGTGAGGAGCGTGCACGGAGATTTGGTGGAGCTTGCTGGTGGCCCCGACGCAGTGGCACAGCGGGCCAGAGGCAAGCTCTCTTCGGGCGAGCCGGTCGAGGCGATTCATCTGGCGGAAGTTGCGCTCACTGCGGAACCCACGAACGTCCCGGCGCTCGAAGTGATGGTGGCCGCGCATGAGCAGCTCGAACGGGAGAGCGAAAACTTCTGGCTCACGCAGTGGCTGCGAAAGCAACTCGCCGATTTGCGATCAGTCCTCGAAGCGGCGAAGGCCAAGGAGAACCTGCCGTGACCGATGCGACGAGCGACATCCGAATCGACGACCTCGGGGCGCCGGTTCTCACGCCGATGCAGAAGATGGTGATCGATGGCTTCGCTGGGGTCGAGGTCGAATTCACCGAGGACGCGGTGCTGGGGGAGGCCCAGGAGCGCACCGGGCTTTCGGATTTCGGACCCGACGACTTTCGTGAGCGACTTGCGGTCTGGTGTCAGGCGGTCGATGAGGACACGGATCTCGGGCCGATGGGACAGGTGCGATTCTTCGGCGACATGGTGCGGTACGCGGCCAACCGACTGCGTTTTCACGACCTGATCAAACGGCACCCCGAAATCCTGGACCTCGAGATCCGCAAGCCCATCATCATTGCCGGGCTTCCTCGCTCGGGAACGACACACCTGCTGAACCTGATCGCAGCCGACAAGCGTCTCCGCTCGCTCCCGTACTGGGAAAGCCTCGAGCCGATTCCCGACGTCAGTACGGCGCCCGGGCCCAAAGAGCGGGATCCGAGATACCTGAAGTGTGCCGGCGAGTATCAGATGTTCGGACAGATTGCGCCGCTCCTCAAGAACATGCACGACATGACGCCGGACCACGTGCACGAGGAAATCGAAGTCGGGGCGCTCGATTTCTCCACGTTCCTTCCGGAGTGGCTCGCCGTCGTGCCCCGGTGGCGCGACTACTACTACGCCCACGACCAGCGACCGCACTACGAGTACATGAAAAACGTTCTCAAGGCGCTGCAGTGGATGCACGGTCCCGACCGCTGGATTCTCAAGTCACCCCAGCACTTGGAGCAGCTAGGGCCCCTGATCGAGACGTTCCCTGATGCCACCGTGGCCCTTACGCATCGCGATCCGGTGTCGGTGGTCGCATCTGCCATCACGATGCTGACCTATGGCGACCGGATGCGTCGCACCAAGGTGGACCCACCGGCGGTCGCGGCGTATTGGAGTGATCGGGTGGAGCAACTCCTGCGCTCATGCGTGCGTGATCGCGACCAGCTTCCCGCGTCGCAGAGCATCGACGTGCTCTTTCACGAGTTCATGGCGGATGACGTCGCGATGGTGGAGCGCATCTACGACGTCGCTGGCCTCGAGATGACTGAAGCGGCGAGGGCATCGCTAGACCAGTACATGACAGAGAATCCGCGTGGGAAGCACGGGCGGATCCTCTATGATCTTCCAGGCGATTTCGGGGTTGACCCGGAAGTTCTCCGAAAGCGCTTTGACTTCTACTACGAACGCTTCCCAATCCAGATGGAAGCGTGATGAATCAGCACTTCCTGTGACTGCCGTGCACATGTCCAAGGCGATCGACAACGCGCTCACCTACGGGACCTTTCCCGTCGTGTTTGGTGGCGTGATGGGCGTCGGGGTCTACGGCGTGGCGCAAGGCTGGAGTCCGGTCGCAACCGTCATGGGGCTGACCGGAGCCGTCGTTTTACTCTTGCTCGTCCTCGAGCGTGCTCACCCCTATCAGCACGCGTGGCTTCACAGTCACGACGACATCCGGACCGACCTCATCCACAACCTCGTCAACTTCTGGATCCCCGAAGTCTACGCCGTGTCTTTCGTCGGGGGTCTCACCGTAGGAGCGGCGTGGCTCTCGAACACGCTCGGGATGGAGCTTTGGCCGACCCATTGGCCACTCATCGTCCAACTGTTGCTGGCGCTCGTCATCGGAGAGTTTGGGACCTATTGGATTCACCGGTTGATGCACGAGAACGCCTTCCTTTGGCGCTTTCACGCCGCACACCACAGCGCACCCCGACTGTATTGGCTCAACGCGGGACGCTTCCATCCGCTGGACCTGTTCACGCAACAGTTCCTGGCTCTGACCCCGCTGATTCTGCTCGGCGCAGACACGCGTATCATCGCGCTTCATACGCTCTTCACCGCGGTCCACGGCATGTTCCAACATTGCAACGTGGACATTCGGCTCGGGCCGCTCAACTGGTTCTTCAGCATGGCGGAGCTCCATCGCTGGCATCATTCGAAGCACCTCGAGGAAGCCAACACGAACTACGGGGCCAACATCATCTGGTGGGATATCGCGTTCCGTTCTCGGTTTCTACCGAGCGATCGTGAGCCGCCCACCGAGATCGGAATCGCGAGTTTGCCAAACTTTCCGGGCGGCTACTGGGCACACTTGGCCTCTCCGTTCCGCTGGCATGCGATCGAGGACTCCGCTCGCGCACGTTAAGCGCCTCCGGGTGTTTGGATGCAGTGGAGGATTCCGCTACAGAGAATGCATGGGGGGTGTGCGTACCGGGGGGTGCCTTGTGGCGCTCCTCTTGATGAGCTGCGGAAGCGATGGGGCCTCTCGGTCCGGTCCTGCGCTCGAGTTGCGCCCCGATGTGCAGACCTGTCTGCCCGACGTGTCTGCGGGAATGCCGGCGCTCCTCTCCGATACGGGTTGCTTCGCCGATCTCAAAACGCTCGAGCCTGGACCGGATCTCATTCCCTATGAGGTCAACTCGGCGTTGTGGACCGACGGCGCGTTCAAGCCTCGGTATATGGTCGTGCCGAGCCCCGAGCAGATCGCGATCCAAGACGATGGCTCGTGGGTGTTCCCAAACGGGAGCGTCCTGATCAAGGTGTTCGGCTTCGAGTTCGACGTGGGCGATCCGCAGAGCCGACGCGCGGTCGAGACTCGCTTCATGGTTCGGAACGGCGCGGCCTGGGAGTACTTCACCTACCAGTGGAACGACGAGGGCACGGAGGGCGAGCTTCTCGAAGCACGAAAGACTGTCGAATACACCATTCAGGACCGCGGCGAGGCGAAGAACCTCGAGTACCAGTTCCCGGAGTATGACGATTGTGTGACCTGCCACGGACCGGCGATCAACGACGTGCTCGGTCCCAAGACTTCGCAAATCAACCGCGACCGCAACTACGACGGGCTGGTAGCGAACCAGCTCTTCGCAATGGCGGAGATCGATCTCTTGGAGCCGGACGCGGCCGACGAGATCGACCCGAAGGCCGAGCCGAGGATGGCGAACCCGAAAATGGGAGAGGGCACCCTCGATGAGCGGGCCCGTGCATATCTCGATGCGAACTGCTCGCATTGCCATCGGCCCAACGGCTATGCGAGCTCGGGCGACCACGGACTCGACTTCCGGTATGAGCTTCCGCTCGAAGACACCGGCATGTGCGACGCGATGAAGTACTTCCCCGAGTGGGCTGGGTTGCCTCGTATCGCTCCAGGAAACCCGGAGGGGTCGGGCATTCTGCAGCGGTTCCTGGTAGAGAACGAGCTGCGAATGCCATCGACCGGCGCGTCGACCATCGACCCGTTCGGCGCGGAGCTCCTCCGCGACTGGATCGCTCAGATGAACGCCTGTCCGTAGATCGCGGCCTTCGCGCCGGCATGCTATGGCAGGCGCGATGACGCGCTACGATCCAGCGGCGATTGAGCCCAAATGGCAGGCTTTCTGGGAGCAAGACGACACCTTTCGCACGCCTGAGGGGAGCGACCGTCCGAAGACGTACATTCTCGACATGTTCCCGTATCCGTCTGGCGCTGGGCTCCACGTCGGGCACCCGGAGGGATACACAGCGACCGACATCGTCGCGCGCTACCGTCGGGCGAAGGGCTACGAGGTGCTCCATCCCATGGGCTGGGACGCGTTCGGACTCCCGGCGGAGCAGCACGCGATTCTCACGGGCACGCATCCGCGTGACACGACGACGAAGAACATCGCGACTTTCAAGCGGCAGCTCAAGATGCTGGGCTTCAGCTATGACTGGTCACGCGAGATCGACACGACGTCTCCGGACTACGTGAAGTGGACCCAGTGGATCTTTCTCAAGCTGTTTGAGCGTGGCCTCGCGTATCAGAGCGAGATTCCGGTCAACTGGTGTGCCGCGCTCGGCACCGTGCTAGCCAACGAAGAGGTCATCAATGGCCTGAGCGAGCGGGGAGGGCACCCGGTCGAGCGAGTTCCGCTTCGGCAATGGGTACTGAAGATCACGGCCTATGCAGACAGGCTCCTAGAAGACCTCGAGGGCGTCGACTGGCCGAACAGCACGCGCATCATGCAGGAGGAGTGGATCGGCCGCTCGGAAGGCGCCGAGGTGAGATTCGACGTCGCGGGCCATGACGCGAGCATCGAGGTCTTCACGACGCGGCCCGACACCTTGTTCGGCGCGACGTTCATGGTGCTTGCTCCGGAGCACCCACTCGTCGAGTCGGTCACCACAGATGCCCAGCGAGCTCAGGTCGACACGTACGTCCAGCAAGCGAGGAACAAGAGCGAGCGGGATCGGCAGTCGAGCAAAGAGAAGACCGGTGTCTTCACCGGCGGGCTCGCGATCAATCCGGTCAACGGGGCCGAGGTTCCGATCTACATCGCCGACTACGTGCTCTGGGGATACGGCACCGGCGCCATCATGGCGGTGCCTGCCCATGATCAGCGCGACTTCGAGTTCGCCACAGCTCTTGGCATTCCGATCATCGAGGTGGTCAGCAAGTCGGGCACGGCCAGCGATATTCCGTTGCAGGAGGCCATGATCGAGCACGGCGTTGCGGTGAACTCCGGCAAGTATGACGGGCTCGAAACAGCCGAATTCAAAGAGCGCGTTACCGCCGACCTGCAGGCAGCGGGCAAAGGCCGAGCGCGAGTTGAGTACAAGCTCCGCGATTGGAATTTTTCGCGACAGCGCTACTGGGGAGAGCCCATTCCGGTTTACTTTCCGGTTGAGACCGAAGGCGACCCACGAGCTGGGGCTGATTTCACGATTCGTTACGACCAACCGAAAGCGGTCGACGAAAGCGAGCTACCGTTGCGATTGCCCGAGCTGGACGATTACAAACCTGGCGAGGATCCGGCAGGGGTTTTGGCGCGTGCGCGAGACTGGCGCTTTTTCCAGAAAAACGGGAAGTGGTTCGCGCGCGAGACGAACACCATGCCGCAGTGGGCTGGCTCCTGCTGGTACTACCTGCGATTCCTGGATCCACACAACCCAGAGACGCTGTGCTCATCCGAGCTCGCGCAAAGATGGCTGCCCGTCGACCTCTACGTGGGCGGCGCTGAACATGCCGTCTTGCACCTCTTGTACGCCCGCTTTTGGCACAAAGTGCTCTTTGATGCGGGCGTCGTCGTTACCAAGGAGCCTTTCAAGAAGCTCGTTCACCAAGGGATGATCCTGGGCGAAGACGGCCAGAAGATGAGCAAGGCGCGAGGCAACGTGGTGAACCCAGACGACATCGTGGACGCGTTCGGCGCCGACTCGCTGCGCATCTACGAGATGTTCATGGGCCCGCTCGAGGCCACGAAGCCCTGGAACACGAGCTCAATTGCCGGCGTGCGTCGATTCCTCGACCGCGTCTTCACCGTCACGTCGCGCGCCGCGCCGGACGCCGAACCAGACGACGCACTCACTCGTTTGCTGCATCAAACGATTCGCAAGGTCACCGAAGACATCGAGGCCATGCGCTTCAACACCGCGATCAGTGCAATGATGGTCCTCACCAACGAGCTGATGAAGCTCGAAGAGATTCCGAGCGAGGCGCTAGGTATTCTCGCAAAGCTCCTGCACCCCTTTGCCCCGCACGCGGGAGAAGAAGTCTGGGAACTGCTCGGCCACCCCCCCAGCATCCAACGCGAAGCCTGGCCCGCCTACGATCCCGCCCTCTGCGAACAAGACGAAGTCGAAGTCCCCGTCCAGATCAACGGCAAAGTCCGAGCACGAATCACCCTCCCAAAGGACGCCAACGAAGCTCAAGCCTTAGCCGCCGCCCGAGCTCTCCCCAACCTCGCCGCACAACTCGAGGGCAAACCCCTCCGAAAGATCATCTGGGTCCCCGGAAAGATCCTCAACCTCATCGCCTAAGGGCGACACTCTCCCCTTATCGAGCGGCGCCGCGTTTTAGTTCGGTTAGGACTAGTTTGGCTACGGATTTTAGGGTTTCGAAGACGCCTTCGCCGGTTGTAGCGACGGCGTTGAAGTCGGGCACGTCGCCCGTGTTGAGCATTTGGCGAAGCTCTTCGGTCGGGGAGATGTTGGGCATGTCTCGTTTGTTGTACTGGATGACGTACGGGATCGTGTCGAGGTTGTAGCCCTGTTCCGCGAGGTTGGTGCGGAGGTTGTCCATCGACTCGCTGTTGGCCTCTGCGCGAAGCATCTGCGAATCTGCGACGAAGACTACGCCATCGACGCCCTTCAAAATCAACTTGCGGCTAGCGTCGTAGAACACCTGGCCGGGGACCGTATAGAGATGGAAGCGCGTCTTGAAGCCGCGGATCTCGCCGATCTCGAGCGGCAGGAAGTCGAAGAACAGCGTTCGCTCGGTTTCGGTCGCGAGCGAGATCATCTTGCCTTTCGCATCCGGATTGGTGCGATTGTAGATGTACTGCAGGTTGGTCGTCTTACCGCACAGCCCCGGACCGTAGTAAACGATCTTGCAGTTGATCTCGCGCGATAAGTAGTTGATGAAAGACATCCCCCCAAGCCTCTCCTAGTCAGTTATTGGTCAATCATTGAACAAGTTGTCGATGTCGTCATCGGTTATTTCGGAGAACGGTGAACTTCGGAAAGGATCCTGCGCCTTGGCCATCACCATCTCGAAGATTCGCGTCAGGTTCTCGGTTGCTCGCTTCACGCGCAAGCGCACTAGGCCCAGGCTCGTCCGATTGTCGAAGATGACCACAAGAATCACGCGACCGCTGACCACTTGAATGTGAACATTCTGCCGAACCCCCTCGTGGTATTGGGTCGCGAACTCCTGCTCCCGCAGCAGCTGCGCGATGCCTCCCGTCGCTGCAATGGTACCCGCTGTAAGCGAGGCGAGGGAAGTCGTATCGAGGTCTCCGGTGTCGCCCGAGGCGCTGATCAGCTGGCCGTTCTTGTCGACGACGAAGACCACGCGCGCGTTTGCATCCTGGACCAGCCTGTTGGTCACGGCCTGGACCTGGGCAAACTCCTCCTCGTACATCACCATCTGGGGGCTTGCCATGTTCTGAGCCGTGCTCCTTCACCTTCTTCAGTGCTATGAGTTCCTAGCAGAGCACTAGTCGCCGGTAAAGATTTCCGGCCCCACCACTTCCAGCATAACAGGCCGTCACTATAGGCAAAAACGATGCTTCGTTCAGTCCTCCGCTCGATCCGGAATCTGCTGTGTGTCCCGCTCCTGCCAATCTGGGCGATCGCCCGATGGCTATCGCGGCCCAAGGGTCGTTGGATCGTCCTCCGCCTCAAGCCGCGCCTGGTAGAGGCCCGGCAGCCGCTTCCTTGGCTGCGCAGGATTCTCGATGCTGACTCGCTGAGGCGCACCTCGTCACTGGCGGCCGTTCGCCGGCTTGCTGATTATGCGATCAGGGACTCTCGAGTCGAGGGAGTCGCGTTCGTGTTACCCCCCCTTCAAGCTGGGTGGTCAGTCTGTGCGGGTCTCCGCGAGCAGATTCTCCGGCTCAGGGCCGAGGGCAAGGCCACCACGGTGCTTCTCCCACGGGGCGGCGGACATCGGGAGCTCTATGTGGCCTCCGCGGCCGAGCACATCTATGCGGCACCTCAGGCCACGATCACATTGCTCGGTTTGTCCGCGCAGTCGCACTACGTGAAGCCGCTTCTCGACCGCATCGGGGTCGAGGTCGAGCCCTTTGCCCGCAAGGAATACAAGACCGCCGCAGAGCGCGTGAGCCGCGACTCCATGAGTGAGTATCAGCGCGAGCAACTCCAGGCACTCATCGACGGGCACACCGCTGCATTGCTCGACGCCCTGGCCCAGCGTACGGGCACTACGCCATCGGAGGCCCGCACGCTCTTCGAAGCGGGCGTGTTCCGCGGACAAGACGCGATCGACGCCGGTCTCATCGATGCGCTCGCGTACGAAGACGAGCTCCCCGACAAGCTTGGGGTCGACAAGAAGAAAGAAGTCATCGAAGGCGACCGCTACCTCGACTTCAAGGAGGCCAAGCTCTTCCGTCCTTTGCGACGCCAACCCTACATTGCCGTCGTCGCGATCAAGGGGGCGATCTCTGAGTCTGGTGCACCGACGGGCCGGCGGGCTTCCATCGTGGCGGCCCTTCGTCACGCACGCCGCGACCGCCGAGCGCTTGGCGTGTTGCTCTGGGTCGACTCCCCAGGAGGTTCCGCCGAAGCGTCCGACCTGATTCACCGCGAGGTCGTCCGGGTCAAAGAGAAGAAGCCCGTCGTCGCATACTTCGGCGAGGTTGCCGCCAGCGGTGGGTACTACGTTGCCGCCCACGCGAATGCCATCGTCGCCCAGCCCCTGGGCCTCACGGGCTCGATCGGCGTCGTCTCTGCCCGCCTGATGGCATCGCAGCTCCTCGAACGCGTCGGGATCCGAACCGAGGTCCTCCAGACGGGCCCTCATGCCGATATCTTCTCGCCTCACCGCCCACTCACTGACGAGGAGCGCGCTCTCATGAATCGAGAGCTCGACGCGTTCTACGAATCCTTCGTCTCACTGGTCGCGGATGGGCGAGGGCGGCCTGTCGACGAGATCGAGCCGCTCGCCCGTGGCAGAGTGTGGCTGGCCGCCGATGCGCATCGTCACGGCCTCGTCGATGAGCTCGGCGGCATGGACACCGCGCTCGATCGCCTCAGGGACAGCATCGACGCGCCTCCGCGGCTCCGTGAGAGGCTGCGCCCGATGATGGTCGCGAGCTACCGGCTCGCGCCGCCACCGCCGGCCGCAGCGCTCCGCCTCGATGGCTCGGTCTTCGAGGGGCTCCGGGACTTGGCGCTCCTGCTCGGCGAGGGCCCAGCCGTCCTCTACCACGTGATCTCCATTCCCCGGATACGCTGAGCTGCCGAAATTACGCTTTCGCTCGAGGGTCGTTTATCGTGGGTACGGGGAGGCACTCGATGAAGGCAAAGCAGATAGCGTTGGCCCTGTTGCTGGGGGTCATCTTCGGCTGCGGGGGCTCTCAGAAGCCGAAAGCGGGTCCCCTGCCGGAGGGAGCGACCTTCTACGGGGTCTGGCAGTCACCGCAATACGGCAACATGCACATGTGTCAGAGCGGCAAGCAGGTGATCGGTGACTACGTCAAGCACGAGCGCGCCGGGCGAATTCAGGGCGACATCGACGGCGACCTGCTCATCTTCCAGTGGGAAGACCGCCGGGAGTTGGTCTCGGGCAAGCCACAGATCCGCCGCGGGCGAGGCTATTTCCGAATCCAAATCGGCGAGGACGGCGACCAGTACGTCAAGGGCGAGTGGGGCATGGACGACGACCTATCGGGCGGTGGGCCATGGAACGCGGTCAAGCTTCGCAGGGGCCAGCCCGACCGATGCACGGGTGCGGACGAGCCGGTTTCACTCGAAGAGAAGCAACACCCCTGGGACGCCGAGGATGAGCCCAGTGGCGACGCGCCGGACTGATCCCCAGATCACTCTGGCGAGGAAGTCTGGCTAAGCGGCCGACTCGGCTGGCGGGCAGAACACAACCGAGCAGCTCTTGCGCCGCTCCGCGCTGAGCCGAGCACAGAGCTCGGCGAGGTTGTCGTCGTAGTCCACGACGAGGCCTGCGGTGGCTTCTCCTGCCGCGTTGTACGCGCAATCATCGAGTGCGACCCAGCGACCTTGCCACGTCTCTTCACGGCAGATGTCGGCCCAAGCCATGGGATCGGAATCCTCTGGAGCTAGGAAGTTGATGAAAGATGTTCTTCGCTGTTCACTCATCTTGCAGCCTCCGGAGCTTCCTCTGCATCAGCAACAAATCTCTCGAAGCCGGGCGAGTTTCCATCGCGTTTTGACTCTGCGCAAGCTGAATTAAGGGTTGTGTTTTCGCGGTCCAGGAGTCAAGGATTAATAGGAAAATCTTAGTGAAATCATACTGTTGTGGCCGTGCTGACATGTAGTCTTCTGCGCTTTTCGTGCACGCTCGTCGGATCTTTGCAGTGTGTGCGAGTTCGTGAGCACGCCATCGGATACCGCCGGGATTCGCGGTGGTGCGGTTTGCGGGGTGGCGGACTGCCGTTGGGCGGTCCTGCGGGGCGCGGCGTGCGGCTTGGCGGGTCGCGGCCTCCGGTTTGGGGAAACCTGGTTGGCTAGCCGGCGAGGCCTTGGAGGAGGCGGTCGAGGTCGTCTCGGGTGTGGAGCTCGGTGGTCGCTATCAAGAGGTCCTGGCGCCAGTCATCTCGAAAGCGGCCAAGGTCGATGCCCGCGATCATGCCTTGCTCGAGCAAGCGGCTGACGATCTCGCTTGCGCGGGGGCCGCGACTGCGCACGACCAGCTCATTGAAGATGGGGGCAGCGTACGGAATCTCCAAATCTTCGAGCTTTGCGATTCCCGCCCGCAGGTAATGCGCGGCATTGAGGCAGCGTTGGCCGGCTTGCTGGAAACCTTGGCGACCGAGCATGGCGGTGCGCATCCCCATGGAGAGCGCGATCAAGCCATGGTTGGTGCATATGTTCGAGGTGGCCTTCTCGCGGCGGATGTGCTGCTCGCGGGTCGACAAGGTGAGGACGTAGCCAGGGAAGCCGTCTGAATCGACGGTTCGTCCGACGAGCCGGCCGGGCATTTGCCGGACCAGGGCTTGCGATGCGCCAAACAGGCCGACCCCTGGTCCGCCGTACTGAGGCGGGACAGCCAGCGCTTGCCCCTCACCGACGCAAATGTCGGCACCGCAGGCTCCCGGGGCGCGAAGCACAGAGAGGGCATAGGGCTCAGCCGTCGCGGTCACCAGGAGCGCACGGTGGGTGTCGGCCACGGCCCGCGCGGCATCGAGGTCCTCCACGCAGCCGAAGAAATTCGGATAGCCCACCACCAGCGCGGCGGTCTTGTCGGTGACCAGGGCCCCGGCTGCGTCCCAGTCGGTCCGGCCATCCGCGGCGATTGGCGCCAGGGTGATCGTTGCCTCGGTGTCGAGGCCCTGCACATAGGTGCGAATGGTCTCGATGTACTCCGGATGCAGCCCGTCGCTCAGCACTACATGGGTGCGTCGCCTGGCGCGGCGGGCCATCAGCACGGCCTCTGCGGCGGCGCTCGCGCCATCGTACATCGAGGCGTTGGCCACCTCGGTTCCGAGGAGCTCACAGACGATCGTCTGAAACTCGAAGATAGCTTGGAGCGTGCCTTGCGAGAGCTCCGCCTGGTAAGGCGTGTACGCGGTGTAGAACTCGCTTCGTTGCAGGAGCTGGTCGACGGCTGGCGGCACGTGGTGCTGGTACATTCCTCCGCCGAGGAACGACAACATGTTGGCCCCCTTGCTTGCGCTCGCGAGCGAGGACAGGTGTTGCATGAGCCTCGGTTCGTCGAGTGCCGGCTCGAGGTCGAGGGGCTGATCGAGAAGATGCGACGCGGGGATCGCTTCGAAGAGCTCGTCGATGTGCTCGACACCGACGCGCGCGAGCATCGCTCGAAGCTCTTCGTCGGTGTGCGGAAGGTATCTCACGTTCGTACCGGTGGCCTAGCCGTCGAGCGTTCCGAGGTACTCCTCATACTTGGCGGCATCCATCAGCCCCTCGAGCTCGGCTTGGTCGGAAGGACGGATGATGACCAGCCAGCCCTCTTCGTAAGGGTTTTCGTTCACCAGCTCCGGGCTCGACTCGAGATCGGCGTTGACCTCCACGACCTCTCCGCTCACCGGCGCGAACAGCTCGCTCACGGTCTTGACCGACTCGATGTCGCCGAAGCGTTCGTGGGCCTGGACGTCTTCCCCGGGAGCCGGCATGTCGACCAACGTCACGTCACCGAGCTGCTCGACGGCGTACGCGGTGATTCCGACGCGAATGACGTCATTCTCGATGCGCGCCCATTCGTGCTCTCGAGTGTACTGCAGGTTCCTTGGGTACGTCGCCATCATCACCTCTTGTAAAACGGTGTCCTCACTACCACGGCGTCGACCACCTTGCCACGGATCTCGATGCCCAACGCGGTCCCGACCTTGGCGAGGGCCAGGGGCACATAGCCGAGACCGATGTTCCGTCCAACCGTCGGCCCTGGGGAGCCGCTCGTGACCTCCCCGACGGCCTCTCCGCGGGCCACGATCGGGTAGCCATGGCGGGCAATTCCACGTCCGACCATCTCGAAACCCACGAGCTTCCGCTCGAGGCCGGCGGCTTTGATCGCCCGGAGCGCATCCCTGCCGACGAAGTCCCCGGCGCCGAATTTTACCACCCAGCCCAGCCCAGCCTCGAGCGGGTGGGTCTCCTCGGTGATGTCGTTGCCATACAGCATGAGCCGGGCCTCGAGCCGGAGCGTGTCGCGCGCGCCGAGACCGACGGGTTGCAGCCCGTGGGCCTGGCCTGCTTCGAGCAAGGCCCTCCACACGGTGACGGCGTCTTCGCTCCCGCAGAAGAGCTCGAAGCCATCTTCGCCAGTGTAGCCGGTTCGGGCCGCCCAGAGATCCACTCCCGCCACGCTCGTACGGGTCACGCTGAAGTACGGAAGCTCGAGCAAGCTGGTTGGCGCACCCAAGTCCTTCATGACCGCCACGGCGTTCGGACCTTGTAGCGCGAGGAGAGCCCATGCATCCGACACGTCGTTCCAAGGTGTCCCGAGGCTCAGGTTCTTTGCGAAATGGCCGACTATCTTGTCACGGTTGGATGCATTGCACACGACCAAGATCTTCTCGTCTTCCAATCGGTACACGATGAGGTCGTCGAGGATGTACCCCTGCTCGTTGCAGCACACCGTGTACAGCGCTTTGCCGGTGGCGAGCTTCGACACGTCATTGGTGACGAGCCGATCGATGGCCGCGACCGCCTGCGGGCCTTCGACCAAGATCTCGCCCATGTGCGACACATCGAAGAGCCCGGCGCGAGTGCGGACCGCTTCGTGCTCCTTCTTGATGCCCTCGTATTGTATGGGCATGCGCCAGCCGGCGAAGGGAACGAGCCGCGCGCCAAGAGCCCGGTGCTCGTCGGTGAGTGAGGTTTCACGAAGTGCTTCCGACACGTTGCCCGGAGCTTAGGGACCCGAGGCGTCTGCGCAACCGCCGGGAGGACCGGTCGATATCTGCCCCATGGGTTTGGGCGATACGCTGTGCCTTTGCCGTTCTGGCCGCCGCATCCGAGTGTTTCCGTTGGGCGCTGCCGCGGTCGAGGTCGGCTCGCACCCCGATTGCGACATCGTTATTCACGCCGCTGGGGTGCCCGCGCGAGCGCTGCTCTTTCAGCCCCACGGCGGCACGGTGTACGTCTACGACCTGGCTAGCCGGCCGGCGCTGGGGGCACGCTCCGTCGCCCCCGTCGGGCAGCGGATTGCCGTGGGGGCGGGGTACTCTGTCGCCCGCCTGAAGGCCGAGGCGCCTGTCCCCTTCGAGCCCGGGGGGACGGAGTTGCTTCGCGGCCGCGGCGGCGGGGCGCGGCGGCTTTCGCTCGTAGGCGGTCATGGTCTTGGCGCACGCGCGTTCCACGTCGGAGAGGAACCGATTTCAGTGGGCGGTGCAGACGGCAATGCGATCGCGTTGTCGGACCGGGCAGTGAGCCAATACCACTGCCGAATCGAACCCTCGTCGCGAGGCGTGTCGGTTCGCGACCTCGGCAGCACCAACGGCACCTGGGTCGACGGCCTACGTATCCGCCGGCACGAGCTTCGGCCTGGGGCGGTGCTCCGCGTCGGCCGAACTGAGCTTCGGGTGGTGAACCGGGGCACCGTCGCGGACGCACCTTCGGAGGTCGTTATCGAATCGAGTGCGATGCTCTCAGTGATGGCCGAGGTCGATCGCTTTGCGAGGTTGCCTTGGCCGGTCCTGATCCGAGGCGAGACGGGCGTCGGCAAAGAGCACGTGGCGCGAGCGCTTCACGAACGCGGTTGCCGGCAACATGGCCCGTTCGTGCCTCTCAACGGCGGTGGGCTTCCGCGCGACCTCATCGAGAGCGAGCTGTTCGGCCACGAGCGCGGGGCGTTCACCGGGGCAATCCAAGCGCATCGCGGGGCATTTGAGCAGGCGCACGGCGGGACGCTCTTTCTTGACGAAGTCGGGGAGCTGCCGCCCAATCTCCAAGTGAGACTCCTTCGCGTGTTGGAGGCTTGGCATGTCCGGCGTGTCGGCAGCGAATGCACGCGCCGCGTCGATGTTCGATTGGTGTGCGCGACCCACAGAGATTTGCGCGCGATGGTGCAGGAGGGGCGATTCCGCTCCGACCTCTATTATCGAATCCATCGCCTCATCGTCGAGGTTCCGCCGCTGCGCGTCCGGCCCGACGACATCACACGGCTGGCCGAGCACTTTCTCCACCAGATGCAGCCGGAACTGGGTGAACGACGCATCGATCCACAGGCCCTCGAACGTCTCCACGGGTATCCCTGGCCGGGCAACGTCCGTGAGCTCCGAAACGTGCTGGAGCTCGCCGCGGTCGATAGCGACGGGGCGGTGATCGACCTCACAGCCATCGAACGTTCGCTTCGCCGTGTTTCGGAGCCCTTGGCGCAAAGCCATTCGGCCGACTCCCTTCGTGAGGCGCTCGAGCATTACGGCGGCAACATGTCTGCGGCCGCCCGGGCATTGGGCATTCCGAGGTCGACGCTTCGGGACCGCATAAAAGGCGCGACGGAGCTCGGGGGCTAAGCCCGCCGGTTGAGCGACTCTTTCACGCGTCGAATACGGAGATCGAGGAGGTCCTGCGCAACGCCGTAGATTCGCTTGAGGCCTGTCGACTTGGAGTGTCCGGAGCGGCGAGGCCTGCAAGCTATCGTTACCACGGTCGCCGGAACCTGCGCGCCCAGCATTCGAATCGGAAACTCGAAGTTCAGGAAGAACGTGTCGGGTACGAGCTGGTCTGCGTCGAACAGGGAGTGTCGGAAGAGGTACGGGCCGTCGCTCTGCATGCGGACGCCATGCATCAGGAGAATCAGCGCGCGCACGCCGGCCGACAGGACCCTCCGATGAAAGCCGTCGTCCCGATGCTCGTACACGCTGAATACTACATCTGTTCCCTGTTGGGCCGCCGCCGCGCGAAGCGTGCCAATCGCATCCGGCGCGATTTGGCCGTCCGCCGGAAGGAACGTGACCCAGTGGCCTTGGGCCGCGCGCACACCGGTCTTGAGCGCCGCACCGATGCCGCGGTTGGTCTCGTGGCGAACCAGTTGGTGCACGGTGCCGGAGAGAGCTTTAGCGGCCTCCGCGGAGGTGCCGTCGGACGATCCATCGTCGACGAACACGATTTCGGACGAGGGCTCGTTGGTGGCGAGCCATCCCCGGAGCTCGGTCAGCACCGGACCGATGTTCGCCTCTTCGTTGAAGGCAAAGATGACGACACTGAGATCGAGTTCACTCATTCGGGCCGCTGCCTCGTGACCCTGGCGGGCACCCCGACCGCCACGGAGTAGGCTGGCACGTCTTCGGCCACTACGGCGCCAGCGCCGATTTGGGCGCCTTGGCCGATCCGCACCCCGGGAAGCACAAGGGCGCCCACGCCGAGGTCGCAATCGTCTTCGATGACGACGGGCGCAAACTCGACTGGCGAGTGCAGGATCGGAACGCTGCGTCCCGCCTCACCGTGGAATGAGGTGATGATTCGAACACCCGGCGCAATCCCAACGCGGGCACCGATGTCGATTCCCCCGGCGCTGTGCAGGAAGGCCTGCTGACCGATCCAGGTCTCGTCGCCGATTCGCATCTTGTTCTTGTAGTAGCCTTTGAGGATCGCGTTGTGGCCGATGTACACGTTCGTGCCGAGCTCGATGTTCTCTGGGTGAAACACCAGTACGCCCGCTTCGAAGACACAGTCGGGGCCGCAGTGCGCGAGCTGCTCGACGCGAAAAGAACCGTCACCGTGGCTGTCGTGGCGCATCAATCAGAGGTTAGCAGGAGAGGCGGACGAGGATGCAAAGTTCGAACAACTGGCGGAGACGAAGCGGCTGCTCAGTCGGTTTCTCTGCCAGAGAGCGGAACCACCAGGTTGATTACGCCGCCGACTCCCGCGGAGAGCAGCTGTGTGCCCCAGAAGCCGAGTGAGGCGGCGTAGGCCGTGGCCTCGGGCACGCCGACCGTCCCGTAGAGCGCCGCGAACGCTGCCTCTCGAACCCCGGCTCCACCCACTGTGAACGGGAAAAAGGCGGACGCGCCGATCAGCGGCATCAGCACGGCCGATTCACCCAAGGTGACCGAGGGTTCCAGGGAGTGAATGATCGCGTGGCCGGCAAGGATGTTGCACGAGTGAATGATCAGCGAGAGGAAGATCGCGACTAGGAACGGCCAAATCGAATAGAGCCGCGGGAGCGCTCGAAGCGGCTTGCCGAGCGTTTCCGGTAAGTACGGCGCGAGCTTTGGGGCGACGCTGATGCCGATCAACGCTGCTCCGGCCGCCGCGAGGCCCAGAGCCGCCCAGAAGCCTACGTTCTCGATCCCGGGGATTGGCTGAATTAAGTACGCGCTTGCAGCAAGCACGAGCAGAGCAGAGACGCCGATGACCCGCTCGATGAACACGACTGCCACGCCGCTCGTGGCGCTCGCCCAGTCGAGGTCCCCAAAGGCCTTGCGGCTAGCCACGCCGCGAATGACATCGCCGCCCA
>CALLDH010000039.1 GCA_937998345.1 uncultured bacterium
TCCTCGAGACGCTCGACGCGAAGGAACGCATCCGCAAGGTGCTGCGCCTGCTCACGCGTCAGCTGGAGATCCTCAAGATGCGAGAGCGCATCAACTCCCAAATCAAGGAGGAGATGGGCAAGAACCAGCGCGAGTACGTCCTGCGCCAACAGCTCAAAGCCATCAAGGAGGAGCTCGGCGAGGAAGAAGGCGATCAGGGCGACCTCGACGTCCTCGAGGAGCGCATGGCCAAGGCAAACCTGCCGACAGAGGCCGACAACGTCGCGCACAAGCAGCTCAAGCGCCTGCGGCAGATGCAAGTCGGCTCCGCGGAATACACGGTTGTTCGGACCTACATCGACTGGATTCTCGACATCCCCTGGAGCAAGCAGACCGCCGACAACATGGACATCGCGGCGGTACGCAAGGTGCTCGACGAAGACCACACCGGCCTCGAGAAGGTCAAGAAGCGCATCGTCGAGTATCTGGCCGTACGCAAGCTCAAGACCGACAAGAAGGGTCCGATTCTTTGTCTGATCGGACCGCCAGGCGTGGGTAAGACTTCACTCGGCCGATCGGTCGCGCGCGCAGTCGGACGCAAGTTCCACCGCATCAGCCTTGGTGGCGTCCACGATGAGGCCGCGATTCGCGGTCACCGGCGGACGTACGTCGGCGCCCTCCCCGGCCAGGTCATCCAGGGGATGAAGAAGGCCACCACAATCAACCCAGTCTTCATGCTCGACGAGATCGACAAGGTTGGGCACGACTTCCGCGGCGACCCTGCCGCGGCGCTGCTCGAGGTGCTCGACCCCGAGCAGAACGACACCTTCAGCGACCACTATCTCGAGATTCCCTACGACCTTTCCAAGGTCATGTTCATCGCCACGGCCAACGTGGGCGACACCATCCCCGCACCGCTTCGCGATCGCATGGAAATCATCGAGATTCCCAGCTACACGCGCCGTGAGAAGGCGGACATCGCGAGGGTGCATCTGGTCCCGAAGCAACTCGAGGAGCACGGCATCAGGCCCGACCAGGTCACCCTCGAAGATGCGGCGATCGATTCGATCATCGATCACTACACCCGTGAGGCCGGCGTCCGCAACCTGGAGCGTCAGATCGCAAGCGTCATTCGTGGCGTGGCCGTGAAGGTCGCGGAAGGCGAGGAGGGGCCGTGGAGCATCTCCGACGAGGAAGCGCTGCGGCCTTACCTGGGCTCACCTCGCTTCAGCTCCGAGGTCGCTGAGCGCACGGCGGAGACTGGCGTCGCCACAGGGCTCGCCTGGACGTCCGTGGGTGGCGAGATCCTGTTCATCGAATGCACGCAGATGCACGGCACGGGCAAGCTGCAGCTCACCGGCCAGCTCGGCGACGTCATGAAGGAGTCCGCGCAGACGGCGATGAGCTATGTCCGAACGCGCGCCAAGGCGTTCGGGATTCCGGAGGACTTCCTCGAGAAGAGCGACATCCACATTCACATCCCCGCCGGTGCAATGCCGAAGGACGGGCCGAGTGCGGGCGTCACCATGATGACAGCCATCGTCTCGCTGCTGACGGGTATTCACGTGCGTCACGACGTCGCGATGACCGGCGAGATCACGCTGCGCGGCCGCGTGCTCCCGGTCGGCGGAGTCAAAGAGAAGGTGCTTGCTGCGCATCGCGCAGGGATCAAGCGCGTCATTCTTCCCGAGCGCAATGTCGCCGACCTCGATGAGGTTCCGGAGGAAGTTCGGGAGACTCTCGAGTTCGTGCCGGTGTCCAAGATGGACGCCGTGTTGGCGAACGCGCTCCTCGACCCGGATCGCCTCAAGCTCGATCTCAGCGATCCTCGCCCCGACAAGGGCGACGCCGAGACCGTTCAAGCCTCCCCGTAATATGCGTTCCGCATCGCGGTGCTCTAGCCCCGCAAAGGGTGGTCTGTGCGGTGAAGCGTTGGTAGGCTCCGCGCATGGGTGAGATCAAGACTACGGTCCTCGGCGCGGGTTCGTGGGGCACGGCCTTGGCGAAGCTACTTGCCGATCAGGGTTACCCAACTCGACTGTGGGCGCGCCGCGAGCCCATGGCTGAAGCGATTCAGAACGATCACGAGAACCGGGCCTACCTGCCGGGATTCTCATTGCCGGACACCCTCGAAACCACCTCGGACCTCGGGTATGCGCTCCAAGACAGCGAGCTGATCGTGTCGGTGGTGCCGACCCACGGGCTCCGGGAAGTGCTCCAAGACGCCGTCCCCTTGATTGGTACGGAGGCTCCAATCGTCAGCGCGACCAAAGGCATCGAGGTCGACAGTCTCATGCTGGTTTCAGAGATCTTCGAAGACATCCTTCCCGAATCCCAGCACCGGCAGCTCGCTTGCCTGGGCGGGCCGAGCTTCGCGAAAGAGGTTGCCGCCGAACTTCCGACCGCGGTTTCAGTTGCGGGGCACGATGCGGAGGTGGTGGCCGTCGCGCAAAAAGCGTTCACCACCGAGCGCTTCCGAGTCTACAGCACGGACGACGTCGTGGGCGTCGAGCTCGGCGGCGCACTCAAGAACGTAGTGGCCATCGCGGCGGGCATCTCGGACGGCCTTGGATTCGGACACAACACCCGAGCTGGACTGATCACACGCGGACTCGCCGAGATCTCTCGCCTCGCGATTTCCAAGGGGGCAAACCCTCTGACGCTCGCAGGTCTGAGCGGGATGGGAGACCTCGTGCTCACGTGCACCGGCGACCTCTCCCGCAACCGCAACGTTGGCCTTCAAATCGGGCAAGGGAAGTCTCTGGAGGATATCCTGGGCAGCATGCAGATGGTCGCCGAAGGTGTGCGCACCGCCAAGAGCGCGAAAGCGCTTTCAGACCGCGACGGCGTCGACATGCCGATCACACAGGAGGTGTACGCGATGCTCTACGAGGACAAGCCGCCCCTGAAGGCCGTAGGCGACCTGATGACTCGGCCGCTACGGGCCGAGCGCGAATAATGGAAGGCGGGCGCTTTCGACTGCTCTACGTGGTCCTCGTTCCCGCGATCCTCATCGCCGCTGGAATCCTGGGCTACTACACGTTTCTCTCCGCGCGTGAGCACACTCAACTCGGCGAGCAGACCATCGCGCAGTCGTTGCTATCGGTAGCCCAACAACGCGTGGAGCGCATCGAGCGGTACATCGATATCACAGACCACACGGTCTTTCGCCTCGTCGATCCGAATGACACCAGCACAGTCGATACGGTCTGGCTGCCCCAAGCTGCCGCTCAAACGCCCAGTGTCAGCTCGGTCCTGTTGATCGATCCCGACGGCAACCTGATCCAGTGGGCAAGCCGGCAGGACAAGAAGTCGCGCAGAGCGTTTCTCCGCGTATTTCGGCAGAATCTCCTCGAATCGCTCGAGCTCGACTCCCCTGACCCGGAGCGGCTTCGGCACGCGCACGAACAAGTCGACGGGGAGAGCTACCTCCTGTCGTACAAGGCCTATTCAACACTCGCCGGCCAGACGACGTACATCGTCGCTCATCACGACACTCAGTACTTCGTCGACGAAATCTTCCCGAGGATGTTCGTTTCCGATGAGACGACTCCGCTTTACGACATCGTCGACGAGAGCAACCAACTGGTGTTCGGTCCCGACCTGTCCACCGCTGGCGTCTACACGGTCGACCATCGTTTCCCCACGACCCTCTACCGATGGCGCCTGCAGGTCGCGCCGCGCCAGGCAGCGCGCCTTCAAGCCCGGGGGCGTTCTCGAATGCGCGGCGAAGTCGCACTGCCCTTGATGTCGTTCGTGATCATCCTGCTGAGCGCCATTTTCTTCATCTACGCCGCGGAGAAAGAGCGGCGCCTCAACCAACTGAAGAGCGAGCTGATGGCCAATGTATCCCACGAGCTCAAGACCCCACTTTCGGTCGTTCGCATGTTCTCCGACATGCTTCGCTCCGGCCGTGTGCCAAGCGAGGAACGCAAGCTCGAGTATCTGGACATCATTTGCCGGGAGTCCGAGCGTCTCACCTCGCTAATCGACAACATGCTGGATTTCTCGGCGCTCGAAGGGGGCAAAGGGCCGTATCGGCTGAGGCGGGGAGACCTCGGAACAGCGGTCGACCGCGCGCTCGACGCGTTCCGCTACCGCAGCGAGCAGGACGGCGTGGAGATTCATCTCGAGAGATCGGAGGAGCTCCCGCCCGTGCTGATCGACCAGGAAGCCATCGCCCTTGCCGTGATCAACTTGCTGGACAACGCAGTGAAGTATGGCGGACAGACGCCGGTCGAGCTCGAGCTCACCGCGAAACGCTCCACGGTGGACGTTGCGGTCCGGGACCATGGGCCCGGGATCCCCGCCGACTCACTTCGCCGCGTGTTCGAGCGATTCTATCGAGGACCCGATACCAACCCTACTCGAGGCTCAGGGATTGGACTGGCGCTAGTCAAAAACATCGCGCAAGCGCACGGGGGGCGCGCGTGGGCGAAAAACGCGGCTGGCGGTGGCGCAGTCGTCGGCTTCTCGATTCCGATTGCCTACGGCTGAACACCGCGTCTTTGCCGCTCGACCCGAGTGCGGCTATCTTGGCCACGATGCCAGAGGACGAACGCGGAATTCTGCTCGTCGAAGATGACCCGGCACTCGCACTTGGCCTCTCCGACAGCCTGCGGTTCGAGGGGTACCGTGTCGTGCACACGGCCAAGGGCGAAGAGGCGATCCGGCTTGCGGAGTCCGAGGACATCGGCTGCGTAATCCTCGACCTAATGCTGCCCGACCTCAATGGCTATCAGGTCTGCGAAACGATCCGCAAGGCGGACCCTGTCTTGCCTATCCTCATGCTCACGGCGCGGGGGCAGGAAGCCGACAAGATCCGCGGCCTCGAGGCGGGCGCGGACGACTACGTCACCAAGCCTTTCTCGATCGGTGAGCTCGTCGCGCGCATCCGCGCATTGTTCCGGCGCGCGGGGCGCTCAGTGCGGCCTTCCCAGGCAGAGATTCGTATCGGCGACATCAATATCGAGACCGGCTCACAGACCTTGACCAGTGGCCCGGACACGATGCATTTGTCGTTCTACGAGGTCGAATTGCTCAAGTTCCTGTGGGAACGCCAGGGCGAACCAGTCTCGCGAGACGAGATCCTCGAGAAGATCTGGGGTCTCGAAGCCGGCCCGAACAACCGCACGGTCGACAACTTCATCGTCAAGTTGCGGCGCAAAATCGAACCCAAGCCCGACCGGCCCGTGCATATCCTCACGGTCTACGGCATTGGGTACAAGCTCGTCTGCTAATCGGATGGGGACCGGGGTCACCACCTTCCTTTGGTATGGGCTCTGCGGCGGCGTCGTCGCACTCACGATCGTCGTAGGCGTGGGCCTTTTCATGTGGGGAACCCATCGTGAGAAGCGAAATCGCCGAAATCTGCCGCCGTCTTGACCTGGTGCAGGCCGGTCGTTACAACCAAGCCGCTTGCGAGCAGATCAAGCTGGACGAGGAGAGTCGTTGCCGCGAAAAGAACAACGAGGCGGACTTGGCCGCCGGCTGGCGATAGGCATCTACTCGATTGCCCTGGCTTACCTGGTCATCGTGGGCTTCGCCTCGGTCATTCCTCAGGTTTTCTGGCCTGAAGGTGACGATTCGTTCGACCTCGAGTGCGCGGATGGCCTTCAGCTGCTCAGGCACGAGATCGATGAGCTGAGGCTCGCGTACCTGGCGACCAACGAAACCGACCCCACGGGGCTCCGAAGCGCCCTCGAATCCTGGGATCTTCGTCTAAACGCGCTAGCCAAACGGTGCGAAGCGGACCAAGTAGACTTGCTCAATCAATACCGACACCGTGTCGAGCTCGGCCTCCAGAGGTACATGCGTGAAGACGCGCCTCTCGCCAATAGCGTCACCGAGGCGCTGGGCTCTAAATCGGAACCCCAATCACCCGAGAAACCGGAGCCCACTCCATGACCGAGACGCCCGAACCCGAAGAGGACGGCGCCCAGACATTCGCAGATCTTGGCATACACGACGACGTCCTCGAAGCCATCAAAGAGATGGGTTGGGAGACCCCAACCCCCGTGCAACGTGACTCCTACCCGCTTGCCATCGCAGGGCATGACGTCATCGTTCAGTCGCGAACCGGCACCGGCAAGACCGGCGCGTTCGGACTTCCTCTGGTCGACGGATTGCTCTCGGACGATGGTGACGAGCAAGCGCTGGTGCTGGCGCCAACGAGGGAGCTCGCACTTCAGAGCGCGCGTGAAATCGCGAAGCTCGGCACCCGTCGTGGCATCGACACGGTCGCCGTCTACGGCGGCGCATCGATGGAGCAGCAAATCCAAGCTCTGGACAAAGGCGCGCGGGTCATCAGCGGCACGCCTGGACGCGTCCTCGATCACCTCAAGCGCGGGACGATCAAAGCGTCGCGGCTGCGCGTCTTGGTTCTCGACGAGGCGGACGAGATGCTGTCGATGGGATTTGCCAAAGAGCTCCATGCCATCATCGAAAGGCTCCCCGAAAAGCGTCAAACCTTGCTGTTTTCGGCGACGGTCGACCGGGCGATCAAGCGTGTCGCCGAAAAGTACATGCACGATCCGCAGTTCCTCGGGTTATCCGGCGACCATGTAGGCGCACTCGGGATCGAGCACTTCGTCTATATGGTCAGTGGCGTCGGCCGGGCGGCAAATCTGATCACGATTCTCGAAATCGAAGATCCGGAGAGCGCGCTCATCTTCTGCAATACGAAGGCCGAGACCGAACAGGTCTCGGCTGCACTGCAGCGCGCAGGCTTCAATGCAGAGTGGTTGAATGGCGACCGGCCGCAACGCGAGCGCGAGGAAGTGCTTGGGCGTGTGCGCCGCGAAGAGCTGCGGTTCTTGGTGGCAACCGACGTCGCGTCACGCGGTATCGACGTGTCGCACCTCACGCATGTCATCAACTTCTCGCTCCCGGGCAACGTCGAGCAATACGTTCACCGCACTGGGCGAACCGGACGCGCGGGACGAACCGGAACCGCGATCACGCTCGTGGACCCGACCGAGCTCGGCATCCTCTACTACCTCCGATTGCAGTACCGAATTTTTCCCGTCGAGCGAACACTCCCAAGTGAGGGCGAACAACGGACCCGGCAAGAGGCGGACCGGATCGCGATGATCGACGCAGCCTATCCCAGGTCTCCGACTGAGAGCGAGCTCGCGCTGGTGCGACGCTTCATGACTCATACGGACGCCGAGAGGATGCTCGCGGGCTTGCTGAGCGCGTTTTTCGGCACCGAGACGGAGGACGTCGACAAGGTCGCCGCGTCTCGGCGACGGCGCGGCAAGGAGCACGTCGACGCCCACAGCAATGGCAATGGCCAGAAGCCGGCGCCCCAAGAGGTGGAAGCGGCCCCGACCGCGACGCTGTATGTCAACGTAGGCCGGCGCGACGAGCTAAAGGCGTCCGAGTTGGGCCGCCTGCTGCGGGACCGTACGGGCCTGAAGCGGAACGAAATCGGCCGTATACGGGTGCGTGACAAGCACGCCCTGGTCGACGTTCCCGAGGACCGAGCTCAGGACGTCATCGAGTCGATGGCAGGCGCAGTGCTGAAAGACCGGGAGCTCGAGCTCGAGCTGGCGAAGAGGGACTGACCCCGCAAAATGCCCTTGGATCATCGGGCTGTGGCCTCCAATTTGGGGACCCGCGCCCAGGTGGTCTATGTTGATCTCCGTAGATGCCGGAGGGGATTGCGTCGACGAGGCCGGAGCCATCAGGTTTGCACCCTGGGGCTGTGGTTGGTGGGAGATTCGAGGTCATCGATCAAATCGATGAGGACCGGCAGGCGGTCGTCTGGTCGGCGAAAGACCAGCAGACCAAGCGCGCGATTCTCGTTCGTGTGATCCGGCCCGAGCTGGTTTCCTCGGAAGCGGCGCCGCACTTTCGCGAAGCTTGCCGGAACGCGGCTACCCTTTCGCATCGGAACATCGCGCGCGTCTTTGGCGTGGGCCGGACTCCCAAGGGCGAGCACTTCATCGCAGGTGAATGGATCGACGGAACTCGCCTCTCGGATTTCATTCGAGAGCGCGACGGGGACCCGATCTCGCTGCGAGGCATCTACAACGTCGTCGCACACCTCTGCAGCGCTCTCAGCTACGCCCAGGAGAAGGGACCGCACGGGACACTTCGTCCCAGCGTCGTTTGGGTCACGCGCGGGGGCCGGGTCAAAGTTCACGACTTCGGGGTCGGTCAAGTGTTCCTCGGCTCCGCGGGTTCAGACGCCTTTAAGTTCAAAGACCACGCATGCTTGGCACCGGAGGTGAAGCGCGGCGAGCCGGCAACGCAGCAGAGCGACGTGTTTGGGATCGGAGCCATTCTGTACGAGTTGCTGACGACGCGCTCTCCCGAGTCCGACTTCGTCGCGCCCTCGCACGTTCGGGACGACATTTCGCCCGAGATGGACGGCATCCTGTTCCAATGCCTGGCGCCGGAGCCCAAGGATCGCTTCGACTCTCCGGAGGCCGTGCGCAATGCCCTACTGCCTTTCGTCACAGAGGCCAACTCGCTGCCCCCGCCGGCAGACACCGGCGCGAGCGTCGACATCGACCTGGGTTCGGTCCTGCCGCCGCCGGATCTCGAGATACAGATGTTCTCACTGGCCCCACAGGCGCCCCTAGCACCGCCGCCACCACCCAAACGCGGTCTGATGAGCATGATCAACCAGCTCTCTGCTGATACGAAGCAGCGGTGGATGGTTGCCCAAGACAAGATGGACCACGGGCCGTTCAACGCCCGAGAGCTCATCGAACGGCTCAACATCGGTGGCTTCTCAGGGGACGATCTCACCTTCAACACCGACACCCGCGAACGCAAGCCACTGCGCGAGTGGCCGGAGTTCCGCGAGTTCATCCTGCAGCGTGAGCACCAAGACACCACAGCAGCCGAACAGGCTGCCCGCGTGAACGCGCACCGCTCCGAAAAGCGCTCCGCAGCCATGAAGTGGCTCATCGCCGCGTCGGTCATAGGTCTCGTTGTGATCTCGGTCGGTGGCTTCCTGCTGTCCCGTTCGAGCGACCGCCGCGAGGCCCTGTCGGCCGAGCTCGGCGATCTCTTCAAGCTTGGTAAGATCACCACCGGCGAAGCGGGCCTGCTCCCAGACCCGCCGGTGAAGCGGCGCAAGCGTGGCTCGAGCGCAGCTCCAGCACCGAAGGCCAGTGGAGGCTTCTTCAGCTACAACGAGGCGATGAGCCAAGCCATGGAGATCGGCGACGCATCTCAGGGTGGCGGTGAAGGCCGACTCACCGGTGGCCAGGTCGCCAGCGTGATGAACCGCAACCTCAACCGCTTCTACGGCAAGTGCGTGATTCCCGAAGTGAAGAGCGGCGGCAAGCCCGGAAACGTCAAGGTCGAC
>CALLDH010000040.1 GCA_937998345.1 uncultured bacterium
TGGTGGCAGTAGCTGATCGAAGTGCCCGTCGACCAGTGTCGCCCGGGGGTCGATCTCGACGGTCCCCTCGACAGCCAAACGCCGACCCGCTGGACCCTCGAGTCTCAGCACGAAGGTGACCCTTGCCCCGGCACGCTGGCCGCCCAGCGACGCGATCTGAAAAGGTGCCGGCTGCCAATTTCCCTGGTCGAAACGCTCCACCAGGGCACGATCCGCGGCGCAAGCCACGAGAAGGGCAAAGAGAAGCGAGATTCCGTCGACAGGCCGCGAACGTCGGCCGCTGATCCACACATGCCGGGGCGTTGGAGGAAGCACTGTCTATCGTCTCGGCCTTAGTCAGCAACGGTAGGGAACTTGGGAAAGTCAAGGCTGGCCGAAGCCCCGCGTTGCCGCACCTGATCGGCGAGACTTCGAGCCACGCGGAGCAACTCCGCCGTGTCGATGCCCCGGTGGGGCGAAGGGAAGCGCCGCAGAAGGCCGGCGGCGCGCTCCAGGAGCGCCAGAGTGCCGCGGTCGTTTCCGCGCTGAGCGTGGCAAAAAGCCACGGCGACCTGCGTGACACCCTTCCAGAAGAGACGATCGCGATCATCGATGTCGTCGGCCTTCCAGGCATACTCGAAGAACTCGTGGGCTTCGAAGAAACGTCGTTCGTCAAACAACGCGATTCCTCTCCGCCAAGCGCCTTGGGCGGAGTCCACGACCTCTTCAGGTTCTCCGTCGCGGACCAGTTCATCCCTGCTTCCACGAGGAAGCGGGCGACCGTAACGGTCACGGGAGAAAAAGCCGCTCATGCACCGAGCGTAATGAATCGACCCGAGGAAAGCAATGGAGTGGACCCTCGGCCTGTGCCGCACTCCTCACGCCAAGCACCTCAAACAGCGGGTGACTATCCGCCTCGGGGAGGAAGCCGTCCCTGGGCAACTCAGCCTACCGCTGGGCGATGGCCAAAGGGCATGCCGCGGCACGAGTGAACTGCGCACAATTCGGCCGGTTGCGCGGTAGAATATCGTGCTTCTGATCGAGGGAGGTGGGATGCCGGTAATCGTGGTCCGTGCGCGCGAGGTATCGTCCCGGTCAGCGGCCGGCGAAACTCGACGCGGTTCAGTGACGCCGAACGAGTCGTGATGGTCTCTTCGGCAGCAACACCGCACGTCGTCATCGTCGGAGGAGGCTTTGGCGGTCTCGCGTGCGCTCGCACGCTGCGGCGGGCCCCAGTGCGGGTGACACTCGTAGACCGACTCAACCATCATCTCTTCCAACCTCTGCTCTACCAGGTTGCTACGGCAGGGCTCTCCCCGGCGCAGATTGCGGCTCCCATTCGGCAGGTTCTCTCGCGACAGCGGAACGTGTCTGTTGTCATGGCAGAGGTCACGGCGGTCGACGCAGAGCGACGCGTGGTGCATCTCGCTGACGGACAGCTGGCCTACGACATCCTGGTCCTTGCGGCCGGTGCGGAGACGTCCTGGTTCGGCAATGACGAATGGGCTTGCTTGGCGCCGGGGCTGAAGACCATCGAGGACGCCCTGGAGATTCGGGAACGGCTCATGGAATCGTTCGAGAGGGCCGAACGAAGTCTCGATCCGGAGTCGCGAATCTCGAACCTGACGTTCGTCATCGTCGGCGGAGGGCCTACCGGTGTCGAGATAGCCGGCGCCATCCGGGAGATCGCACTGCACCAGGTCCCTCGCGACTACCGAAACGTGGACACCACTTCCGCGAGGATCATCTTGGTGGAAGCCCAGGATCGGCTGCTGCCGGCCGGTTTCGACGAGACGCTCTGCGTCCGCGCGGCACGCGACCTGCGGAAAACCGGTGTGGAGGTCCGCCTCGAAACCCGCGTCGTCGCCATCGACGCTGCGAGCGTCGAGCTGCAGGGACATGCCGGAACCGAACGCATCGCCACCCGAAACGTGATCTGGGCCGCGGGAATTCGTCCCTCTCCCATTGCCGCCACCCTCGGTTGCCCCCTCGACCGCTCGGGACAGGTCCCGGTGGAGGCCGATCTCTCGGTTCGCGGGCGTCCCGAGATCTTCATTGTCGGAGACATGGCCCGCGTGAAAGACCCCGAATCCGGGAACCTCGTTCCGGGAATCGCGCCCGCCGCAATGCAGATGGGCCGTCACGCGGGCCGCGTGATTGCCACCGGTCAGCGCGAGCCGTTCCACTACCGTGACAAGGGCATGCTGGCGACGATCGGGAGGGCCCGGGCCGTGGGAACACTGGGCGGGCTCCGTCTGACCGGCCTCGTGGCATGGCTCCTATGGTCGGGAGTCCATATCTTCTATCTCATAAGTTTCCGCCAGCGTATCCTCGTGATGCTGGACTGGATTTGGTCGTACTTGTTCTTTTCCGGAGGCGCACGCCTGATCACGACCCCCGCGCCGGGACGGAGGCATCCACCGCGCGATGGCTCAGGACCGTCATCGTCGGAGTAGTATGAATCATGACAGCCTCCTCGGATGCCGGCCGGTCGCCATGCGCGCACGTGACGAGTTCCTGGTGGAACGGAGCCTATGACTCCCACAGTTCGGACGTGGCGATCTCCAGGCTGTTGCCCGCGGGATCGCGAAAGTAGATGGAGCGTCCGCCTCCGGGCCAGGTGACTTCCGACTCGATCTCTACACCCTTCTCGGCAAGGTAGTCCCGCCAGGCGTCGATCTCCGCAAGAATGGCGCGAAAAGCCAGATGCCCTGCCCCCTTCGACCCGTGCAGCGGAATCGGAGTACCGTCCACTTCGGCCGGCACCATGCTCGCCTGTTCCGGATCGAAAAGCAGCACGACACCGTTTCCGCAGCGAAAGAACACGTGGCGACCTTCGCGCGCCGCGATTCGCTCGAGGCCCAGAACGTCCGAGTAGAATTGCTCGTTACTCTCGAGGTCGTCGCAGTAAAGGACCGATTCCAGCACTCCGTGCAGCTTCATCTTCGCTCCATCCCTTCATGTTCGGTGGCACGCTCCGTGACCCGCCGCAGGAAAGGCCCTGGGACTACCGGGCACCGAGCGGTTGGAGGGCGAGTTCGAGCAGCCTGGACTGTTCCAGCTTGTGCGCCGAGGCAGAGCCCGTGGCCGGGCTCGCGCTCTCGGAG
Source organism: uncultured bacterium (assembly GCA_937998345.1). Taxonomy (GTDB): domain Bacteria; phylum Myxococcota_A; class Polyangia; order Polyangiales; family Houyiibacteriaceae; genus SG8-38. Next base: position 3,087 of record CALLDH010000040.1, read on the forward strand.
CGGTTTACCGATCTGACATGACGGCCGCTCAGCAACCGCTGTAGCCGAGGCCGGACAAAGGAGAGTGCACCCATATTCGCCGGTTCCTCCTGAACCCAAACGACCTCCCTGGCTGCTGGATACGATTCGAGCGCTTTCGACAATTCGTCGTCGGGAAACGGATAGAGTTGTTCCAGCCTGACGATGGCCGTGCGGTGCGCAGAGCGTTTTTCCCGCTCAACCATGAGTTCGTGGGCGATCTTACCCGTGCACAGGAGGATCCGTCCCGCGCCCTGCACCGAGGAATCCCGGATAACGGGGCGGAAGCGCCCTGAAGTGAGTTGTTCGAGAGACGAAGAAGCAGCCTTGGCCCGAAGCATGCCCTTCGGAGTCAGGATGACAAGCGGCTTTCGCCACGATCGCATGCATTGCCTGCGGAGTAGATGAAAATACTGGCTGGATGTTGACGGCACGCAAACCTGTATGTTGTCTTCTGCAGCGAGTTGAAGGAACCGTTCTACCCGAGCGCTGGAATGCTCGGGCCCCTGGCCCTCGTAACCATGCGGCAGCAGCAAGACGAGTCCGGAGAGGAGGTTCCACTTGTCTTCGCCCGCGGTGACGAACTGATCGAGAATCACTTGCGCACCGTTGACAAAATCTCCGAACTGCGCCTCCCAACAAACAAGCGTCTCGGGATAATCACGGCTGTAGCCGTACTCGAAACCGACCGCGGCGGCCTCTGACAGAACCGTGTCGTGCACGGAAAAGCGAGCCTGTCCCTCCTTCAGGTTGCAGAGCGGCACGTACTCGCTTCCGGTTTGAGTATCGACCAGAACGGCGTGACGGTGGTTGAAGGTTCCGCGGCGCGTGTCCTCGCCCACCAGACGCACGGGAGTTCCATCCCAGAGGAGCGATCCGATCGCCAGTGCCTCGGCCATTCCCCAGTTCACGGGAAGGCGGTCCTCTCCCATCTCGCGACGGGCCGCAAGCCCCTTGGCCACTTTGTCATGCAGGTGGAAACCCTCCGGGGGGGACGTGATCCGTGCGGCGATTTGCACCAGTCGCTCCGATGGCACACCGGTATCCACCTCGAGTGACCGGTCGTACGGCCCTCCCCGGAAAGCCGCCCAGTACTCCGGCAGCGTCCGGAAAGTCGGTATTTCTTCCTGCCTCTGCCCCTTCTCACGACACGAGCGCAGTCGCTCGACGATCTGCTGCTCGATACGGTCAAGTTCGTCCTCGGGCATCACCTTCTCGCCGTAGGTGCGCCAGAGCATCGGCCGGCGATCGATTTCCCGATAGAGCAGGGGTTGGCTCGTCGATGGATCGTCCACCTCGCTGTGACCGTATCGCCGGAATCCAATCAGATCCACCACTACATCGGTCCCGAACTGGTCCCGGTATGCCGTGGCGATCTTTCCGACGCGAACGACAGCCTCGGGATCCTCGCCATTGACGTGGATGATGGGAATGGGCAGCCGTTTGGCGACGTCGGTGGCGTAGCGGGACGCATGCAGAGCTCGAGGGGCTGTAGTGAAACCGACCAGGTTGTTGACAACGATGTGGATAGTGCCACCCACGCCGAAACCGTCGAGGCCGTCCAGATTGAACGTCTCGGCGGCGATACCCTGTCCTGCCAGGGCGGCGTCTCCGTGAATCAGAAGCGGCAGTACTCTCCGGCGTCCCCCCTTGCCAAGCCTGTCCTGGCGGGCCCTGGTCCGGCCCGTCATGACCGGGTCCACCGCCTCGAGATGGCTGGGATTCGACACAAGGTGAACGCAGATCTTCTGGCCTGACGCCGTCTCGTATTCGCCGGTCGCGCCCTGGTGATAGCGAACGTCGCCCCCACCCAGAACGCTCCGCGGATAGCTGTCTTCGAAGTGGGCGAACAGATCGCGGGCGGGCCGGCCAACGACATTGACCATCACGTTCAAGCGCCCGCGGTGGCTCATGCCGATGATGCAATGCTCCAAGCCTCCTGGGGCAGCGCTGTCGAGAATCGAGTCGAGTAGCGGGATCACCGCCGCACACCCCTCCAGCGAGTATCTTTTCGTCCCGACGTACAGCTTGTGGACGAACCGCTCGAGAAGCTCCGCCTCGGCCAGGCGCTTCACGATCCGCCACCGATCAGGAACGGCATCGGTCTCCTCCATACGTCGAGCGACCCACTCACAGCGATCGCGAAAGCACATGTGCATGAACTCGGCGCCGACCGAACCGCAGTAGATCCGGCGCCAACGATCCGCCTCGTCCCCGGAGGCGTCGTCGAGATCCGCATGGGGCAGTGCCTCCAGCCTCCCCAGCGGGTCGAGGTCCGCTTGGAGGTAGCCCCAACGACGGAAAGCGTTGGCCAAAGGGTCCTTGAGGAACATAGAGGTTTCCTTCGGTTCAAGAGATCAGCCGAGGGTCATCATAACTGCAAAGCCAGCAGGCTCTCCCCCCAATGTCTGCGAGACGGGGCAAGCCGGGTGAATGGCTTCTTATCGACATTCCGCCTGAAGTCGCATCCGGAGTTCGTCAAGCGGGTTTGTGCTCTTGCATTGAAAAAGGCAGGCGTTGATCCGGGAAACCGCAAACTACTTCCAGGCCCAGGCGACTCTCGACGCGGCGGTCGCAGCATCGGAGTTCTTCCGAGAAGACCTGATGGAGGACAGTTTCGCCTGCGCAATGTGGGGCAAAGGCGCTGATGGCATGCCTCCGCAGCTAACGGAGGCCAGTATCTCATTTAAAAATCCGGCCGCCAGTGCCATGGCTTCTTGGCCGGGCGGGCCAAGAAGGCGGCGATGGAGGTTCCTGAATCGTGGCTATTGGGCGAATCAGAACCACTCGATATGCCCGGTGGTGAACGCACCGCTTCCGGACAAATGCCATCTTGCGCCCACGATCCCGTCGATGCTGAGATCTCGCCGTGCAGGGCATGACCTGAGCCTCCGCTTCAGGTGTCCACGGGGGTGTCCATAATCCTCGGACTGTAGAGCACTCCTCGTAACCCTCGGAAAGGGAAAAGGGCGACGAATCAAATAACCGTTGATCCGTCGCCCCTTTCGTTTCGGCTTAAAATCCCCCGAGCCAACGCTCATCCGGGTTCGAGTCCCGGCTCCGGCACCAATGTCTTCAGCTGGTTTCAACGGGTAGGGGAGAAGACTCATCAGCCACGCCCCTTCCTCCGACTCGACCCATTGTGGTGGAGCAGGCACCGAGCATTCGGTCGGAGCCCGCTAGTGCTTCGGGCTCGGAACGTGCTGATCCACGAGGATCGTGTTGCCGTCAGGGTCGGTGACCATGAAGTACGCGGGCCCCTCGGTCGTCTCGTCCGCCTCGGGCGCCATCGTGATTCCGCGCGCCTTCAAGGTGCGCTGCAGCTCCCGCACGTCCTGGAAGTCCTTCAATGTCTCCTTGTCCTTCGTCCACCCCGGGTTGAACGTCATGATGCCCTTGTCGAACATCCCCTGGAACAGTCCGATCCTCGCGTTCCCGTTTTGGAGGACGATCCAATTCTCTTCGAGCTTGCCGCCGACCTCCTTGAAGTCGAGCTTCTCGTAGAAGGCCTTGGAGGCCTTGATGTCCTTGACGGTGAGGCTGACC
>CALLDH010000041.1 GCA_937998345.1 uncultured bacterium
AAGCGCGCCGCCCCTGCTCCTTGGCGCAGTCGCGGAGCGGCACGGGCGCGCGCGCTTGGTAGTCGAGGCCGCGGAGCGCGGCGATCGCGGCGAGTGTGTTCGTTTCGTCGAGGTCGAGGTCGAGGTCGAGATCGAGGTCTGCCGTGAATCTCGGCTGGCCATGAAGCACGACGGTAACGCCACCAACCACACCGGCTTAGCCGAGCGTGAGGGAGACGCCCAGCGTGAAGAAGTAGTCGTTCTTCACAGGGAAGGTGCCGTTCACGCGCTGGCGCGGCTCTTCGGTGCGAAGGTAGAGGAAGGACGCCTGGAGACCGAGGATGTTGGTCACCTCGAAGAAGAGCTCCGCGAAGCCGGTGTGGTTGGTGTTGCCGAGCGTGGTGAAGGTGAGGTTGGTGACCCACATGAGCGTGAGGTAGATGTCTGGTGTGAAATCGAAGCGAGCGCGTGTCTCGAATCGTGTCAGGCCGTCGTTCGCGGGGTTCTCGACCCCCAGGTCGGGATCGAGAAGCCGGTTGTACTGGTAGCCGAAGCCAACTGCGAGGTCCCACAATGCTTTGCTTGGAACGTGGAGGAAGCGAATGCCTCCCGTTGCGGCGGGCTGTGCGCGAAAGCGGATGTCTTGAAATCGGTCACTCAAGAGCTGCCCAACGATCGGCTCCACGAACCAGAGACGGCTAAGCCACACGCGATTTCGGAACGAAACCACGTGCCGGGCGACATTCAACGCGCGGTCGGCGTACCCCAAGTTCAAGAAATAGCCGAGCTCGCTCAGCGTACGACGGTCCTCTCGCGTGAAATCGACCCGCATGTTGAAGTCGAGTTGGTTGCTGTTCCCTCGGTTCAAGCCGAGACCGAGGTCGAGATCGAAGGACCAGTTGTCGAGCTCCCGTGCGCCGCCCTCGATGATTCGCGAGAGCTCGCTTCGCGGTCGCACGACGACCCCGGTTTCGGTTTGAACGGCGATCTGGGTGGTGGTGATCATTGCGGGGCCAAGCAAGGCGGACCGATCGTCGAACACGTAGGTGTTGAGACTGGCGGCGTGCACCTCTGCGACCTCTCGCATGTTGATGTCGAGGGCCCCGAACTCATCGCTGTCGAATTCCATGTTGTCTTCGCGCATGGAGTCGATGTTCCCCCGGACCCACTCGCCCGAGGTGGTCCCGATCCAATCGGAGTCGTCGGCGAAGCCGAGGGCGATCCCTACCGACCCAGCCTCGAGTTGCCGCCTCGCTGTGGAGAGCGCCCGCTGCACGTCGACGACGGCGACCGGGTCCTCCGCGGCCGTATCAGGGACTCCCGTCGTCGTGCTCTCGTCCTCCTGTCCGTGGGCGGCCCTCGAGGCGAGCAGACTCAGCGCAAAGAGCCCAACGCTCCACCAACTGCACCACTTCCCAGCAAGGCTCCCACACACGACCGACTCATAAGAACACCATCCTCATCGCCAGCGTCAAGGAGCACCTGTGACCGCTTCGTTCGGCGCAGACGCATTTCGTGCCCAGGACACCTCCGGCAAGGCTTTTTCGTTCTTCTGTTCTTTTGTTCTTCTTGCCGCTGTTTACACGCGGAGAAGTACAGTTGCCGGGCACCCGAGACGGCTTTGTGCGGGTGCGAGACAGAAACGAAGGCGGTGGTGAATGGGCGAGCCGGCGCGAATGCTGACGATCCCACAGGTCGCCGACCGCCTTCGATGCGGCGCGGGGAAGGCCTACCGCTTGGCGCGGGAATGGTCTTTCATCGTTCGCCTTGGCGATGGTCCGAATGCACCGCTTCGCGTTCCAGAGGACCCGCTCGAGGCCAAGTACGGGATTAAGTATGCGGTCGAACGCCTTCGCGAGATGGTGACCTGGGATCTCGACGGACGGCGGGGCTTGGTCGACGACCGCGGCTACCACATCGAGCCTCACGAGTTCGACTACAAGGACATCAATCAGGTCTTTTGTCAGGAGAATAGCGTCACGATTCGTTCATGGCCTGCGATCCACTCACTCGACGGACCGGTCAGCTTGAGTCTCGAGTGGAAAGGCCTCACGTTCGTGTTTGGGAGCGACACCTACCCGAACAAGTGGTTCGTCAGCTGCGATTTCTCAACGTGAAGTGGCTCGTGGCCGCGCGTTCGCGAGGAAAGGTGCGGCCGCGCCGGCACAATGTCGACTTTCTCGGGACGGGAAACGTCGTTTGGAGTAGGTAGGCGCAAACGATGAAGGCGATCATTCAAAACGGGTATGGATCACTGGACGCTCTCGAGCTCGGGGAAGTCGAAATGCCTGCTCCCGGAGACGGCGAGGTGCTGGTGCGAGTGCGCGCCGCTTCGGTGCATCCGGATGTCTGGCACGTGGTCTCCGGCCGCCCGTATATCCTTCGCCTAATGGGTGCCGGTTTCTTCAAGCCGAAGAACCCGATCCCCGGGACGGATATGGCAGGGACCGTCGAGGCGGTGGGCGCGAATGTGACGGAGTTTCAGCCGGGTGACGAGGTATTTGGCGAGACCATCGGTAGCATGCAGTGGATCAACGGTGGCGCCTACGCCGAGTATGTGACTGTGGCTGAGGAGTGCCTGGCGCTGAAGCCCGCCAAGGTCACGTTCGAACAAGCCGCATCCGTCCCCACCTCCGGGTACATCGCTCTGCTGAACTTCGGCGAGGCGAGACCGCTGAGTCCGGGGCAAGAGGTGTTGGTCAATGGCGCGGGCGGCGGCGTGGGTGCCCTGGCCTTGCAGCTTGCCAAAGCGTACGGCGCGCGCGTGACCGCGGTGGATAGCACGAAGAAGCTCAGCTTGCTTCGTGAGCTCGGGGCGGACGAAGTCATCGACTACACGCGCGAAGACTTCACGACACGCGGAGTCCGTTACGACCTCATCTTCGACATTCCCGGGAACCACCCATTTTCGGAGTGCAGGCGCGCGCTGACCCCCGAGGGGACGTACATCCTCATCGGGCACGAAAAGTTTGGAGAGGCGGGCAAGCGCGTCCTCGGGCTCATCCCGCACTTCTTCAAGCTGATGTTTCTCTCCCTCTTCCTGAAGCAGCTACCGAGACCGAATTTTTCGATGCCGGGCAAGAAGGACACGATGGCCGTTTTCCGGGAGCTCCTCGAAGCGGGAAAAATCACGCCAGTCATCGATAGAACGTATCCTCTCGGTGAGGCCTCCGAGGCCATCCGTTATCTCATGGAGGGTGAGCCCATCGGGAGAGTCGTCATTACCCCTTGATGACTGGGGCGAGGCGCTCACTCTCAGCTATCTCGACGGGCTCGCGGTATGGTAAGAAGTCGGCATGGTGCGTTTTCTCGCAGGGAGCGTCGGTGTCTTGCTGCTGGCGCTGGTCGCGGCGATTGCGTTCGTCGAGCTCCGAAACCGAAGCGGAGTTCGGGAGGCGGAAGCCGAGTTCGCAGCCGCGGATCCTTCACCAATCGCTGACTTTGGAACCACCCGGACGCTTGCGATCCTTCCGCTCATCGACTGGCACACCTCGAGCTCTGAGCTGCGAGGGGAGATGGGGGTGTCGTACCTGATCGAAACCGACGAGCATCGGATCCTGTTCGACCTAGGGCAGAACGCGAAACAGGAGTCGCCGTCCCCGCTCGAGCTCAACATGAAAGCGCTGGGTGTGGAGCTCGACAGTGTCGACACGATATTCATCTCTCACAACCATTTCGATCACGTTGGCGGAAGGCAGCGTCAAGAGCACCGGACGTTTTCGGTGGGGCTCGAGCAGGTGCCGCTGCCGAGCGTACGGGCATTCGTCCCTGTCCCAATGACGTATCCAGGCCTGAGCCCGATCCACTCGGGCGAGCCCACGCAGATCGGCAACGGCGTGGCCTCCACCGGAACCATTCCGCGTCAGCTCGTGTTTGGCCGGATCGACGAGCAGGCGCTGGTGGTCCATGTGGCCGAGCGCGGAGCGATCCTCATCGTGGGCTGCGGTCACCAGACCATCCCCAAACTACTCGAGCGCTATGACGAGGTCTTCAGTGAGCCACTCTACGGCGTCGTCGGAGGGCTCCATTTCCCGGTCCCCGAGGGCCGGTTGAAGTTGCTTGGCCTGAACGCACAGCGGCTCCTGGCGTCCGGCAACGGGATGCTCTCACCGATTACGATGGACCAGGTGGCGGAAGAGATGAACGAGCTACGCCGGCGAAACCTCGGACTGATCGGGGTGGGCGGCCACGACAGTAGCGACGAGGTCATCGCAATGTTCGACGAAACCTTCGGAGACGCGTATCGCCACGTTCGCGTGGGCGAGCGTATCGTGGTCGGGCCGCCAGAGTGAGCAGCCAGCTAGTCATCGGATTCGTTGGGGCGTCCGTGCGAGCGTCGTCTCAGTCGTCCTTCAGCCACTCGTTCAGTTTGCTCGCAACGGCGTCGGACATGTTGTCCCAGCCGCCCTTCGCGCTTTCGGTCAGCGAGTCCAGCTTGGACTGTAGCTTCTGGACCTGTTCGCGCGACGTGGCCTCCGTGTCGGCCTGAAGCTCTTTGATCTTGGCTTGGAGGCTCAATTTCTTCGATTCGATTCGATTCTTGAGTTCATCCGCTTGGCTCATCGTCTTCCTCCTTGGGACAGGGAACCTCGACTCTACGCGGCTGTGTCTAGGGTCGCCAACCGATAGTCAGCAAGTGCCGCGAAGTCTCAGCCTGGGAAGTTTCGCGCTCCTTTTTTGTCCCTGGGGCCGGGGGCCGATAGACCCGAGCTGACGTGATCAGGGGCCGGGGCACAACGAAGGGCTTCACAGCCCCCACCGTTCTCACTGTGATTCTGGCGGTGCTTGCAGGGCAGTCGTCCGGGCTCGCACAGGACGAGGGAGCGGACGAACCTCTAGCCAGGCAAGCAGCGCCGGCGGACGAAGGTCCGGGCGAGGCGACAAGTACCGATCCGACCGACGTCACCGAGCAAGGCGTACCGACCGCGGCCGTCGAGGCGAGCCAGGCTGTGACCGAGGTCGAGGAGGCCATGGAGAAGGTCGAGGAGGAGATCGAGGAAGGCCTTCCGGCCGAGTTCACGATCAAGTTTGGCGACACCTATGATTGGCTTCGCCTGACGTCGGGCGAATGGCTCAAGGGCGAGCTCAAACGAATGCGCGAAGATGAAATCGAGTTCGACAGTGACAAGCTCGACCTCCTGGAGTTCGACTGGGAGAAGGTCGACCAGCTTCATTCGCCACGTGTCAACACCTACGTCTTTGATGGAAAGGTCGACGTGGTGGGGAGAGGCGTGGTCACCAATGATCGGGTGCTCGTCGAGACCGCAGAAGGCGTGGAGAGCTATCCCCGCAGCACGCTCCTTTCGATCGTCCAGGGAGAACCAAAAGAGCGGAACTGGTGGTCCACCCGCTTGTCGGTGGGGTTCTCGGGCAGTGCGGGCAACACCAGCCAGGGCCAGTTCAACGGGCACTGGGACCTGCAGCGGGCCGACCAGCGGACGAGCTCGAAGCTAAGCTACGATGGCACCTTTGGCTTCGCAAACGACGCGCAGACGGTCAATCGGCACGTTGGAACCGTCGACGTGAAGCTCTTCATCTCGCGGCGCTTCTTTTTCGTCCCGGTGATCTCGCAGTTTCTCAACGATCAATTCGCGAACGTGAAGTTCCGCGCCACTCCCGGAACCGGCGCCGGGGTTCACATCTTCGATACGAAAAAGGTCGAGTGGGACGCTGGGGGGGCGGTTGGGTATCAGTTCACGAACTTCCTGAGCACCGCGGCCGGCTTCGAAAACCGACAAAACGATGGATTCGTCAGCGTCGGAACGTACGGGGACTTCGACTTCACCGACGATGTAGAACTCATCATCGAGTGGCGCAGCAGCATCGTCTACACCCAGATCGGCCTGACCAATCACTTCGGCAGCGCTAAGTTCAGCGTAGACGTCACCGACGTTCTCGACTTCGAGGGGACGTTCAAGTTCTATCGCACCGAAGACCCACCACCGCGGGCCGACGGCACCGTTCCCAAGAAGAACGACTACGAGGTGATCGTTGGGCTCGCGCTGGAGATCGGCTGAGGCTGGGACTGGCGTTGCCCCGGCCCCTGTCTCAAACTCCCCCTGTGCCGGGTCGCCTTCTTCCTCGCCAGTTCTACGCCCGCGACGCTCTGGACGTCGCCCGCGATTTGCTCGGCCAGGAGATCTGGCACGGCTCGGTCGGCCTGCGCATCACCGAAGTCGAGGCCTATCGGTATCCCGATGACAGCGCGAACCACTGCCGCGCCGGCCTGACCGCGCGAAATGCGCCAATGTGGGGTCCGCCGGGGCACGCGTACGTTTATCTGTGTTACGGAATGCACCAGATGCTGAATCTCGTGACCAATCGCGACGGGGAGGGGGCCGCGGTGCTGATCCGCTCCTGCGAGCCTGTCGCGGGGCACCGTGCGATTCGGCGTCGCCGCGGCGGCAAGGAGGGTCCCGTGCTGCTCACCGGCCCCGGCAAGGTCGGCCAGGCGCTGGGCTTGGATACGGCCTTCAGTGGGCATCCGTTGTACACGCGCGGCGGGCTCGAAGTGCGTGAAGGAACACCGGCGAGCCAGATCGCCGTCGGCTCGCGAATCGGGATCGGCTACGCGGAGCCAGAGCACCAGTACGCGGAGTGGCGTCTGGCGATCGCAGGGTCACCGTGGGTGAGC
>CALLDH010000042.1 GCA_937998345.1 uncultured bacterium
CGCCGAGAAAGATTTTGATGTCGAGCTTGAGTTGCGCGGCGGCGGTCGATGACGCTGCCAGGCAACTCACCAAGACGAGAGCGAAGAGTGATGTGAGGGCGAGTTTCCTCATGACGACGATGAGTACCACGCACGGCGCGGTGGGTTGAGGACTTCTCTCTCGATTCGGCGTCGATGCGGGCCAGGTTGGGGGAGCTCGTCGAGGGTCGCCCTACCCGTCAGACGCCCGGCCTCTCGAGCCAGCGCGTGAGGAACGCGTACTCCTTGGCGCGGGCGCGTTGTAGCTCTTTGTCGATAGTCGATTCGATGAGGCTGCCGAGGCCGAAGATCTTTGCTTCGATGGAGAAGGTGTCGGTGCGGCGGCAGTGACCGTCGCCGGAGGGTTCAATGCGGGCGGTGCCGTGCATGGTGACGGCGTCTTTTCGCGGCTTGCTCTTGGGATCGAGGTTCGCGGGCTGCACCATGCGCCAGGTCCACTCGCCGCTCACGCGGTCGAGGGTGCCGTGTTCTTCGTAGGCGAAGCTGTCGCCGATGAGCTTCGCGACCGGAGCCGGGAGCTTCATCTTGGGGACGATGCGGAGCTTGCGGGAGGCGTCGCTGATTGCGAGGACGTCGAACGCGCGGGATTCGAGCTCCTCGAGGTAGAGGGCGCGGAGGTAGGGCTCGTCCAAGAAGGACGCCCAGAAGGTGTCGGGTGTGCACGGGAGCACGGCGGATGCGGTGGAGGTTTTCATGTGGGTGGGGGGAGAAGGGCCTTGGGGCGGTTACTGGGTTCGCGACACGTAGACGACGAGGGAGCCGTCTGCGGCGCGACTGACTTGGAGGGTCCATGGGCGGCAGCAGACGTCGCAGTCCCGAATGAGCTCACCTTCGCTTTGCGGGTCGATGTATACGTCGACGTTCTCGAAGCAGTAGGGGCAAGCGACTCGCGCGGTGTCGTCCATTGGGGTCTAGGATACACGAAGGGGCTGGCGAGGCGGCGCCTTTGGGCATTTGGATGCCCATGCAGCGGTTGGCGCCCGTGACGGGGCACTTGACGTGGGTCGAATAGTGTATATACACGTCTTATGGCCAAGGTACCGAGCCCTCTCGACTGCGCTTGCTTCAATACGCGGAAGACTGCGCGGGTGCTGGGGCAGGTGTATGACCGCGCGCTCGAGCCTTCGGGGCTCAAGAACACGCAGTTTACGGCCCTGGCGGTGGCCGATGCCTACGACGGGATCTCGATTACCGACCTGTCGAAGGCGATGGAGATCGAGCGTACGACGCTGACCCGGAATCTTAAGCTGCTCGAGCGGGATGGGCTGGTGAAGGTGGGGCCCGGCGCCGACGGGCGTTCGAAGACGGTGATTCTCACGGCCAAGGGAAAGCGAAGGCTCGATGGTGCCCTGCCCCTCTGGAGGCAGGCGCATGAGCGCATGTTGCGGGAGTTTGGCGCGAAGCGGTGGAAATCAGTGCAGAAGGAGCTCGACGCGATGCGGGACCGCCTGCATCCGTGATTTTTTTTGAAACAATGCGTGTAGCTACACGTAAAGGAGGTCGCCATGAACAAGAAGCGTTTTAAGGACCAAGTGGTCGTCGTGACTGGGGCATCGAGTGGTATCGGACGCGCCGCCGCTCTAGCATTCGCGCGAGAAGGCGCGAAGACGGTGTTGCTTTCGCGGTCGCGCGAGAAGCTCGATGAGGTCGCCGACGAGATTCGAGCGTTCGGGGGAGACGTGTTCGTTGCACCCGCCGACATCGCCTCCAAGCAAAAGGTCGACGCTGCGGTTGCAGACGTGCTCGAACGCTTCGGGCGTATCGACGTTCTCTTCAACAATGCCGGGAAGTCTGACGTGGGGCCCACGGACGCACCGTGGTTCGTCGACGGAGTTCGGGAGATGTTCGAGATCGACTACCTCGGAACGGTGCGCGTGACGCAAGCTGTGGTGCCCGCGATGCGAAAACAGGGTTCAGGGCGGATTCTCAACATGTCGTCGGTGATGGGTCGAAAGGCGTTTGCGAAGTTCGGCGGCTACGCGAGTGTGATGCACGCCATCATCGGCTACACCGACGCACTCCGACAGGAGCTGAGAGGGTCCGGTATCGACGTCTCCGTGATCCTGCCGTCGCTCACGCAGACGCCGCTTCTGTCGAGTGTGCAGCCTGAAGACATGCCGCCAGCGTTTCGTCGCTTGACGCCGATTCCCGTGGACCGAGTGGCGGAGGCGGCGTTGAACGGGCTGGCGCGGCGCAAGTCTCGCATCGAGGTGCCATGGCAACCGCGGCTGTTGATGTTTGCGCAGGCGGTGTCGCCCCGGTTGGGGGACCTGTTCGTCAGGGTGCTGCAAACGCGGATCTTCGGTTGGGTTTTCGGCACGTTCCGCGGCCGGACGTACCAGCACGGGTGACCTTGATCAAACGAACATCGCATCCACGCGTAAGGAGCAAACATGAGTAATCGAAGTGACATCGCATTCACACACTCGGTCAAAGCCGCGCAAGAGGCGCGAGGTTCGCGCGATGGGTACGAAAAAGCGATGGCGCGGCATGATTGGGGCGACCGGGTGACTCCGGCGCTCGCCGCGTTCATCGCGGAGCGCGATTCGTTTTACCTCGGGACCGCGTCGGCCGACGGTCAGCCGTACATCCAACACCGCGGGGGACCGAGGGGGTTTTTGAAAGTGCTCGATGAGCGGCGGCTCGCGTTTTCCGACTACCGGGGGAACAGGCAGTACATCTCGGTCGGCAACCTCGACGAGAACGACAAGGCGTTCCTCTTCTTGATGGATTATCCGAACCGGCAGCGGATCAAGATTTGGGGACGGGCGGAGTATGTCGAAGGGGATAGTGAGGTGCAAGAGGCGGTGTCAGATCCGGACTACGACGCGAAGCTCGAGCGTGCGATTGTGTTTCACATCGAGGCTTGGGATTCGAATTGCCCGCAGCACATTAGGCCACGGTACACGGTGGAGGAGCTCGAGCTGACTGGGCGGTTGGTCTGATCCTCAGCGGGCGGCGGCGCGGAGTTTCTCTTGAAAAGCCCTGAGTGCTTCTGCCCTCGCTTGCAGGTCTGCCGATTGCTGAGCCAGCTCGGAGAGCGACTCCATGTTTCGAGTCGTGATGGCGACTTTCATGCTCTCCAGCATTTCGCCCGACTCTTCGAGCATTTCTAGATTCGCCTGATGGTACTGCGCGCATGAGGGAGGAGGAGTCATGCTCTCGAGCTCTCGCTTCATCCGGTCGCTGTCGGCGATGAGCTGATCGAACCCGGACGTGGCGCCACCCATGCCGGCTTTGACCATGTCCATTGCGAACGCTTTCGGGTCGCCTGCCCCAGCATGGGATTGAATCTGATCCACTTGTTGGAAGTACTCGGCGACCGCCGCGCGCTCATCGCGTTGGGCTGGTTCCTTCGTTGCGGAGGGGGGGTCCACCGGATCGCGCTTGGCAGCATCGTCGGTTTTCGTGTTGGAGAGCGCGATACTTGCGTCAGGTGTTTGGTCAATGCCGCGGAGCTCGTCTCGGTGGGTGTCGGCGTAGCGGTAGTCTTCGTCCCGCTCTTGCCAGGGGTCTCGTGCACCGCTCGCCTGGCTCGGAGCCTCGCGCTCGGTCTCGAGTTGAGGAACGGGTGGAAGGATGTGATCGAGGGGGCCCGCTTCGGGCGCCGAACTTCGTGTCGACTCGCGGCCGACCAGAAACGCGATAACCAAGAGCGACACACCGAGCGCCGTGGCTAGGGCGAAGAGCAGTTTGGAGCTTGGGTTGCCGTCGGCCATCGTCTCAGAGGATAGCGCAGGATGACGTCGGCACCGGGGAAAGCTTGATCGAGCTTGGCCTCGGATAGCGCAGCCCGACACAGATCACCCCGAGTCGCCAGCGTTCCATGTGGTATACCCACCGGCGCAGGTTGAGCGAATGCGAGGAGTGAATCGTGGATAGAGCAAGGGCGCGGAGGTTTGTTTGGAGTGGTGCGGTGATGTGTGGCTGCGCCTTGTTCATCGGGTGCGGGAGCGACGCGGGTGGCGAGACTTCGATCCAAGAGGGCGTCGAAATCAAACTCTCGGACGGAATCGTCATGGGCGAGGTCGACGGCGCAACGCGTCGTTTTCTCGGCATCCCTTTTGCCGCGCCACCCACGGGTGAGCGGCGCTGGCTTCCTCCCGGGCCTCCGGAGCCATGGGACACCCCGCTCGAAACGTCCGAGTTCTCCGCGGCATGTCCCCAGCTCGTCTCGACGGCGAGCCCCGAGCCCAGCGAGAACGAGGACTGCCTCTATCTCAACGTGTGGGCTCCGGAGCCCGCCCCGTCGGGATCGCTTCCCGTGATGATTTGGTTTCACGGCGGGTCGAACACCGGCGGCTCGACCGGTGACGACATTCCATTCCTGCAACCGCCGACGCTCTTTTACAACGGGCGCGGCTTGGTCGAAGAAGCCAACGTGGTGGTCGTCACCGCCAACTACCGCCTGGGCGTCATGGGGTTCTTTGCCCACGAAGCGCTCAGCGCCGAAAGCGCCGACGGGGTGTCGGGCAATCAGGGCATCCTCGACCAGCGCATGGTCATGGAGTGGGTGCAGAGCAACATCGCCCCGTTTGGAGGCGACCCCGAGAATGTCACCATCTTCGGGGAGTCGGCCGGAGCGTTTGACGTGTGCTTCCACATGGTGTCGGAAGGCTCACTGGGCCTGTTCGACCGCGCGCTCGGGCAAAGCGGCGGTTGTACGACCGCGCTGCGGACGCGGTCGGAAGCCGAAGCCGAAGCTGATGTGTTCGCGGAGGCGATGGGATGCGGAGACGCTTCGGACGTCGCAGCCTGCCTTCGCGCCGTTCCGGTTGCCGATCTCTTGACGGAAGCGCCGGTCGACGGGGCGATCGAGGACCCCCCGGGCGGCGACTTCTACTCAGGTGGGACACCCAGGTGGCAGTTCCAAGCCGTGGTCGACGGTGTCGTGATCGCGGACCAGCCGCGAACGCTCTTCGATGACGGCAACGTGGCAGACGTTCCCTATGTGCTCGGCAGCAACAGCGACGAGGGCACCTTGTTCCACGTTCTTCAACCAGAGGTCGAGACCGAAGCCGAATATCTGGAGGCTCTAGAGCGCCGGTTTGGCGAGACGGTTGCAGCGCAGGTCGCGGTGGCCTACCCAGCGACGGACTTCGATTCCCCGCAAGATGCGCTCGAACGCGTGACCGGCGATGCGGGCCTCGTCTGCTCCGTCCGCGATACCGCGAAGCGCGCGGCGGCTGCAGGTCTCGATGTCTTTCTCTACAACTTCGACCGACCTATCCCTATCCCAGCCTTGGCAGCGCTCGACCTGGGCGCGACACATGGCGCCGAGATCGCCTACGTGTTCGGATCGATTGGGCCTGACGTAATCGGAGAAGACGACATCGCCCTGAGCGCGACGATGCAACGGTACTGGGGAAGGTTTGCGGCGACAGGTGATCCCAATGGCGGCAACGATCTCGCGTGGCCGATGTTCTCGGCGGACGAAGACATGCGACTCAACTTCAACGTGACCCTGAGCACCGTGCCGGACTTTCGAAGCGACGTCTGCACACTTTGGGAGTCCGTCTACGACAGCGAGTTCTAGCTGCTCGTAGGCGACGCTGGATCGAACACCCTTTTCAAGTCAATGTAGCCCCTCGGTCGATGATACAGCGCGATGACGAAAGCTCCAGGTCGCTGACCCCAGCTGGGCGATCCGGGTCAAGGCGACGGCGCCTCTGGCTCTCGCTTCTATTTACGTTCGCCGTATCCATCTTTGTCGTCGGCGCCGGCGCACTCTGGGTCCTCAGCAACCTCGACCACCCCTTCGTCAAAGGCCGTATCGAGGGAGCGCTTTCGAATCTGCTTGGTACGGAAGTGCGCTATGAGGGCCTCTCGCTCTCGCCGAGTGCGGGCCTGCACTTGCAGGGCCTCGTCGTCGCGACCCCCGAGACCCTTCGCGAGCATGCACCGGAGATGCTGCGCATCGAGGAGCTTCGTATTCCCATCGAGCTTCGCGCCCTGCTCTTCGGTGACTTTGTCGTTCCCAAGGCGCAAGGTGGTCCCGTGGAAGTGAGCGTGGTCATCACTGACGATGGTCGAAACTCCTTCGGCGAGTTGTTGGAGTCCGAAGGCGACCTCCAGCAAGTCTGGCCGCCGTTCTCGAAGAGTCTCGAAGCGCTGGACGAGCTCTCCTTCGTGATCGGCCCGGTCGAGCTCGGCCCCGTTCGGCTTTCTTCGATTGAAGTAACGAGTACCGGCGCGCGCCTGCGTCAGAGAAACCTCGAGCCGCTCGGCTTCTTCTCGGAGGGCGTCTCCTTCGAGGGCGAGCCTCACGGCTCGGTGAGCTTACGTCCCTACGAACGCGACGACGTCGTGCTGAGCGTCATCGACCTCTCGAACGACGGCTCCCTGCGCGAAGCACGCCTGGCGCCGAAGCTCGAGCTTCGCTTGACCAGCAGCCGCACCATCGAGCTCACGGCCGAGGCACGCCTCCGAGACCAGTCCCTATTCCCCGCGCTCCGACCGGTGACTTCCATCGCGCAGCTCGACGCCAGCGCTCGATTCGACCCGGACCAGGCACAGACGAGCTTCTACATCGACAGCCTCACGGCGTTCGACTCGATGCTGGTCGCGAACGCTCAACTGGTCTTGGACGACGCGCCACGGCCGGAAGGGGCGCCTCCTACCGTTCCCTTCCAGAAGGGAACCCTCGACGCGCGGGGCACGCTCGACGTACCCGCGCTCCCTTGGGAGCTCCCGTGGCTGACGGTCCGAGACTTCACCGGCCGATTCGACGTCGAGGCGATGGAGATTGAGCAGGCACGGCTCGCTGCAGGCGCTTTCCGGGTCAAAGGCAACCTCGCGTACGCGCGCTACGAAGACGGCCCCCTCGCCATCGTGCTCCGCAAGGCAGCTCTCGACACCGTGCTCGATTCCCCGGACGCCCCGACGAGAACACTCGGGACGCTTACGCTCGATGCCTCGGTCGCCCACATGGGCATCGAGGAGCAAGGCAGGTTCACTGGAGTCGTGGAAGAGCTCGGCACCGCGGTCGAGCTCAAAGGCGTTGGTGAGCACGACTCCGGCATGTGGGGCCTTCGTGCAAAGGGCACGGTCACCGCTTCGATGGAGCGCGTCTCCGCGAAGGGTCCTGGGGTGTCGGCAGCCTCGAAGGCTGCGCTCGCACTCGACATCGACCTCGCGGAGCACCGGGTCGAGGGGAGTGTGCCGGTCGAGTTCCTTTCGGTTCGGCAAGCAGGCTCCGCGCCGATCCGAGTTCGCGGCGCAAAGCTCGACCTCATTGCCCTTGAGCCCATGCACTGGACGAGCGACGAAGGCGCGCCCTCGGTGAGCGTCAGCGCATCGGTCGAGCGCGTCGCGATGGGGAAGCGGAACTTTCGCGCGCCGCGATGGTCCCTCGAGGCACACCGAACGGGCCCCGATCACTACGCGCTCGACACATTGCTCACAGCCGACCGGGTGAGCTGGGGCAAGTTTCGGAAGGCGCCCAAGAGCTCACTCGACCTCCAGGTGGACATCGACGCCGCGCGACGGGCCATCGACGCGGACGCCGCCCTTTCGATTGCCGGCCGCGCCGCAACGACGCTCTCGCTACAAGCATCCCAAGATAGCTCGATCACCCGTTACACCGTCGACGTCGCGGGCGAGGAGGCAGGGCCCCTTCTCGGTGCGTTGGCATTCGGGGATGGCGGCCAACGCTCCGACGAGTTCAGCTTCGCGTTCGAGAGTCATGGCAGGTTCCGCGGCCTGTTGTCAAAAGACGACTCCGGCGCGCTCGTCCCCTCGCGGAGGCCGCTTCGCACAGCACGGGGGGAGCACAGCTCGATGCTTCGGGTGAATGAGCTCGCCCTGGTTCGCTCCGGCATTACGCATGAGGTGCGTGGCCTGAGCTTCGAGGCGGGCTCTACGCACGAGGCGCCGGGCCGCGGCACACTCGTCGCAGAGGCCTCGGTCGACGAGGTGCGCTTCGGCGACCGCGAGCGACCGATGGAGCTCCACGACTACGCCCACAAGCTCGATGTCGCCTACGCCGCGCTTCACGGCGCACCCTCGTTCACGGTCAAGACGGACGGCACCTTCGACCATCTCGACCAATGGTACGTCCGGCAGTACCCAATTCGTGACGTCTCTTTTGGCGCCGAGCTCGACGCAGACAACACGCAGGTCTTCGCGGTTCGCCACGCCTACCTTCACAATGCAGCAGGCGGCACGAAGTTCGAGGCACGAGGGGCGTACGAGGGCTGGCGCGACGCGATTCGCGCTTCGGAGGTGTGCAATACGGGTACACGGGGCTGCCCCGAGGTGGCCTCGATGTACGGCCGCGAGGCGGCGACCGTCACGGGGACCTTCGAGCAAGACTTCAGCTTCTGGCAAAGCACCGAACGAGTGAGGAGCGGCGGCTCGCTCCGCATCCCCTTCACCGTCGAGTCCGGAGACCTCAACACCTACCGGGTCATTGCACACGCCGAAGTCAGTGACGTCATGCTCGAGCTTTCCGAGTATGGCCTTCTCGTCGACGACCTAGACGCCTCAATTCCCATCGACCAAGAATTCGGCACCGCACCCGAGTTTTTCATGGTGCCCGCCACCGTCGACAACGCCATCGCGCAGAAGCGCTTCTTCGACCTCTACCCCTTCACCACGCGCGACAGCTTTCTCAGCGTCGACAAGGTGCAAGTTGGGCAAGAAGTCATCGGCCCCGTCGCCGCCAACGTTCACATCGCCGGCTCGACGCTCGCGATGGACCAGCTCCACGCGGCCTATCGGGGCGGTTACGTCACGGGCCAGTTCCGAGCGGACCTCGGCAAGGACGATGTCTTGGTCTTGTTCCGCGGTCACCTCACGGGCGTACGCGTGAAAGACAGCGACGACGTGCTCGACGCCAATCTGGCGATGACGTTCGTCCCGGCGACCCTCATCGTCGAGGGCAAGGCCCAAATCGTTCGCATGAGCAAGGAGCACCTCTACGAAATCATCGACGTGCTCGACCCCTACCGCGAGGACGAATCCCTCAACCGCGTGCGCCTCGGACTGAAGTTCGGCTACCCGAAGTTCGTGCTCATCAAGCTTGAGGAGGGCTTGATGAACGCCAAGGTCGACCTAGGCGGACTGGCCGGCGCGGTTCGTATCGACGAAGTCAAGGGAATCCCCGTGACACCTTTTCTCGAGCAGTATGTGCAGCCCTACATCGAGCGAATCGTCTCGCCCAGCTTGAGTTACGATGCAGCGCCCGCTGAGCCGGAGGCTCCGCCGAAGGTCAGCCAGGCTCCGGAGAGTCGCCCATGAGACCTGCCGCACTCCCCCAACTCCTGGTTCTGCTCCTCGCGGGAGCGGGCTGCATCAAGGTCCCGCCCATCGCCGTGGTCGACAGCCGGACTGCGCTCGAGCTGCAGGCCTCCGGCGAGTACCCGGAGCTTCAGTTTGACGGTGCCGATGCCGCGCTTGAACCGGGGCCGAGTCCGGTCTCCGCCGCGGACATCGCGTCGAAGGCCGGGCTCTCCGCTGCCGGCCGTGACCTCGACCTCTTCGCGGTCTCAGAGAGTGACGCGCAGTTCATCGACGCGATGCTCGTGAGCGGCTGCCTCGGCGAGGGCGAGGACGGACTCCTCCAATACACGCCAGACCACTGCGACCAGAGCGTCGAAGTGAGCGAGATTCTACGTGCCGCGAGCCGCAACAACCTCCACCGGCGGCAGGTCTGGGAGTACCTCGCGAGCCAAGCCGAGGGCCGGTCTCCCGCTGCGGCGCGGGACGCCTGGCGCTCGGTGCACCTCGAGCAAGTGCGCTGCGGCACGTGGATTGAGAAGGACGGAGCATGGACGCAGAAGGAGTGCTGAAGCGCACGCGGCTCTTCGGCCTGCTCATGCTCGCCGCGTTCGCTCTGCTCAGCGTGTCGGCCGCCGCTGCAGAGGGAGAGAGCGCGGTCGCGGTCAAGAAGCGCCGACAGACCCCAGCTCTCCTCAAGCCCAGGCGCGTCACCATTGGAGACAACAATCACTTCATGGGGGTGCTCGGCCCGGGCGCTCGCTACCTGTACTACGTCACCGACGAGTTCAACTCCTACGACCTCTACATCCAGTCACCCGTGAGCTCCGCCGGAGAGCCACTCTTCGAGGCATTCGGCGACATCATCTGGCCTGCCATCAGCCTGGACGGCAAAGAAGTCGCCTACATTCGCTACGAGACCGACTCGCGAGGCGATGCCTGCCGCCGACGCATCAAGAGCAACGGCAAGGCGCGCAACGACCGCGAAGAATGCCGGGACACCGACGAAGCGGATCTCCAGATCTACTGGCGCACCGACGGGCGTCTCGGGGTGCTGCTGCGCGAACAGCTGCACGGAGACCACGTGCTGCTCGAGGGCGCATTCGACAAAGACCCACAGCGAATCGACGCGAATGTCGTCGGCCTGGCTATCTCGCCCGACGAGCGCTGGGTCGCCTATGTGCCCCTGTCTCGCCTCCGCGATGAAGTGGGCGTCTCGTTCGCGAACCAGACCAACGCGGAGGGCATCCGGGTTCGTCGTGCGATTCCCGGTGCGAAAGAGTTCGGCTACGCGGCCAAGCTTCCCGGCATGTCCGGCTACCCGGTGTTTTCCCCCGACGGCACCTATCTCTATTTCTCGCAGTTCCTAAACGACACCAACCGGAACGGCGTCATCGACGGCGAGGACAACGGCGTGCTCTTTCGCGTCCCGTTCCGTGGCGATGCCGAGACGCCCGAGTTCGGAAAACCCCGCCAGCTCACGAACGCCCAGTGGAACTGCCACTACCCGTCCATTCGCGAAGAGACCATGGCGCTCACCTGCGCCATTGGCGAGAACATCCACATCTACGTCATGCCGCGGAGCGGAACGGTGCCGGCCGATTGGGACCGCGGGCGCATCGCCCGTGAAGTCGAGCGCGTGCACAACCCGTGGAACGAGCTCGTGCTCCGGCAACACCTTCTCGTGAGCGCTCCCGACGACCCCGAGCGCTCCACGCAGCTCAAGGCGCTCACCAAGCTCCACCTCGATTTGCGCGAGTACGAGGCGGCGATTCAGTACGCCGAACAACGAGGCGAGCTTCTTCGGAACGACGGTCAGTCCGACTGGTGGTCGCAGCTCATGATTTACTTTGCCAAACACCGTCGCGCGGACCGCAGACTCTCCCGCGGCCGCTTCAGCGAGGAGTACGTCCAAGAGTCGAAGGACCTCGCCGAGTCGCTGAAGTCGGTCGCGACAGATGGGTCTACGGATGCCATCTCTCTGCGTGCGGTCGTTCTGTCCCGCATCTACGGGGACCTTGGCGACAAAGCCGCGGCAGCGGAGCTACTGCGCGCCGTCGACCTCGCCTCCGTCACCGACCCGACCGTGCTCGACTTCGCCTTCCAGGAGTTTGACCGCTTCTACGGGCTCCTCGCCGACGAAGACACACGCCTCGCCCGGCTCCGCGAGGTGGCTCTCCACCCCGCCTCCTCGGTCACGGAGGCGCTTCGCCACAGCAAGCGCTTCGTGGAGCTCGTCCAGCGAGGCCGCGCACAAGACGAGCGGCTCGCGCGCTTGCTCGATGCTCGAGAAGAGGTGCCGGACCAGACCCGCTTGGCGCTCGCGCTGGACGTCGAGATCTCCCTCCAGCAACTCACCGAAGACAACGTCGACGCCGTCGAGCAACAGCTAGTCGCGCTCTACAAGCGAATCGACAACGCGCACGTCCGTCGCTACCTCGTCATCAGCGCCCTCCGCGCAGCCAACCGAGAAGGCGTCGAATCCCTTCAGCACTCCTTGGTCGAGCTTTGGGTCGAGTCGGCGGAGCACGGAGACCCCGACCGGCAGGTCTCGGCGACTCTCTACCGACTCGTCGTGCTCGAGCGCGCCTACGGTGCCTTCGCTGCGGGCGACTGGGACACCGCCGCGAACTACTTCGACAAGGCACGCCGCGCGACCGACTCGCTAGCCGCTCACGTCGGATGGATAGAGACCCAGCTCCGCATGGGCTCCCCGGAACGCGCGGCGGAATATGACACCGAGAGCGACTCGACGGAGCGATTCATCAAAGCCTATTGGTTGGCTCGCGACCTTGGCGCCATCGAGACCAACAAAGAGCTCGCCAGAATTGTCGATGAGGCGAAAGAGCTCCTCGAAGCCGCCATCGACGAGGCGCCCGACCAGCCTCTCATGCACTTGCTGCTCGCCCATGCACTGCACCACCGCGGGATGCGCCTCGGCGAGCGCGAAGACATGGCGCTCGCGGTTCGGCATTATGTCTTGGCGTTGGACCTCTCCGACAGCCGGCCTCGCGTCCGCGCTCCGGCGCATGCCGGGATGGCGCTGGCGCAGGCCTCTCTCGGCAATCACCGGCGGGCCCTCAAGGACTACGAGGCTCGATTCGAGCTCCCGACGACCTCGACAGAAGAGAAGGCCTCGCTTCTCTTCGGCTACGCGCGAAGTCTCTTCCACGTCAATCAAAAGGATGAGGCCGTCGCGGCCGCGATGAAGGCCCTCTCACAGGTGAAATCCGACGCCGGTGCGGCCGAAAACCTCGCGCGCTACGAACCCTTGGCCCTCGACCGGCTCGCCCTCTACCAGCTCGACGCTGAACAGATGAAGGACGCGCTCGTCACCCACGAGGCGCTGCAGCGCTCGCTCGAGGAGCATCCCGAGGCCGCGTCCGAGGTCAACGCGGCGAAGGCGGAGGCTCGGCTCGCCACAGCCTATCTCGTCACCGAGGATGCGAAGAGCGCGCTCCGCTCCGTGATGGAGGGCAAGGCTCGGCTCGAAGCGGCAGACCCGCTTCGCCCGGACGACGTCGACCGTCGCCTTCGCCCGACCACCCACGAGTTCGTCTACGAGAAGAAGAACTTCGAGGTCCTTTTCGCCGGCTTGGAGGCGAACGCAGCCAGACAGCTCGACGAGCTGCAGCAGGCCCGGGCCGCGCTCCTCTTTCGAAAAGAGGCGCTCGATACGCACTACAGCGAGACGCAGGTCGACGAGGATCTCCTCGAGCTCGCGCGCACCTGCCTTCGCCTCGCGGACATCGCCAAGCAGCAAGGCAACCTCGAACAAACGAGGCAGTACCTCGAAGAAGGGCTCGGGTATGCAGCGCAGCACGCGACGGTGAGTGGAAGCGAGGTGAGCGAGGTCGGGTTCCATCTGCTCCGGGCCTACGCGCTCCTTCACTTCGAAGGCGGCGTCGACCTCGCGCTCTATCAGCGCGACTTGGAGCAAGACCTGCTCCGCTACTACCTCTTCCTCTGCGAGGTGCGTAATCCCGAGTGGGAAACCGAAAGGGTCCGTCTCGAGCTCTTTCTTTCGCTGCTCCGGCTCGAGAAAGGCGCAACGGGGGCAGAGTGATCCCATCCATGCGCCAGTGCCTACTCGACCGATCGATACGTCCGCCGACAGGTGTTGGCCGGGCCCGGTGAGGTTCGCCCGGAGCCTGCGCGGCTAGCGATGTACATCGAGGACGAAGCCCAAAAGAAAGCTGCGCGCGAGGCGCTCGCAGAGAGCCCCATCGCAATCTACCTCGAGCGCCTCCAGCAGATGCTCGACGCGCGCGGCGGCGGATACTTCGCCGACGGCCGACTCACCATCGCCGATCTCAAAGTGATGGTTTGGCTACGGAGCCTTCGCTCCGGCATTCTCGACGACGTCCCGACCGACCTTTCCGACAAGCTCGGGCCCAAGCTGGTCGAACACCTCGACCGCGTCCTCGGCCACCCGAAGGTCGACGCGTACGACGCTCGCTTCTGAGCGTGTCTGGCGCAGCGTCGGAAGGAACCTTTCACATCGAATACGAGCGTGCGCATCATGCCCATGACATTCATCGGCATCTGGCGCTTACTTCCCGATCGCCGCCGCGAGGCCTTCGGGGTCGGCAACGCTGACCCACAGAAGGGAGTGGTCCCGGAATCCGATAACCCTGGGGATCTTGTCCACGAACGCAATCCACAACCCCTTGTGATGGTTCGTGCCGAAGGTGAGCCCGTCGTCGGTGAGGCTGAGCCGCAATCCGACCGCGGTGTACCAACGGTGCGGGCCGGTGACGAGAGTGTGGTCG
>CALLDH010000043.1 GCA_937998345.1 uncultured bacterium
CGGTGCTGGCTCAGCACCTTTCGTCGGACCTCAGAGGGCATCAACGGTTTGTCGCTCATGTTGTCCTCCCGTAGGGTATGGATGACTCGAGGTGATGCAAGGACTGCGCCAACGGTTTAGCAGCATTTCGCTTTCCCGGGCACGCAAGTTCTGCGCCGAGTCGGAATCTTTCGCAGAACCTGCGCTCCTTTCGTTATGCTTACGCCCGAAAAGGCGTGTCAATCACCTGGCACGAAGCTTGATAGACAAAGAGGGTAACCATGGACCAGCCACAAACGATTCTCGTCGGCACGGATTTCTCTGACATCTCGGATGAGGCTCTTCGGGCCGCCTCCCTCTACGCCAAAATGTTCAACTCGCGGGTGCTCGTGACTCACGTGTTCGACCCAACACCGAATGTCCCGCCGGTCGTTTGGTCGCGCCCGGACCTCCTCGAGCGGAGCATTCGCGTCGAGATCGAAGAGGCAATTCGCGAGACTCTCACGGGCAAGACCGCCGAGCTTCTAAAAGGGGTCCCGGAGGTGGAGCTCAGCGTCATTCAACATCCTTCTCCGGGCAGAGCCCTGGTCGAGATGGCTGAAGATGAGGGCGCCGACCTCGTGATCCTGGGCTCCCATGGCCGAAGCGGGCTGTCCCGAGCGTTCCTCGGCAGCGTCGCGGAACGAGTCGTACGTCACGCGCCGTGCCCCGTGCTGGTGGTGCGCGGGCGGTGTGACCACAAGCCGAAGGATGGAGAATAGCCCGTGTCACTGATTCCACGTTTGGTCGTGGCTTATGATTTTTCCGACCCGGCCCGCCGCGCTTTCGAGCTGGCGGTGTTCATGGGACGGCAGCTCAAAGCCGATGTTCACGTCGTGACGGTGCTCGACTCCCGTGAGGCGGATGCGTCCGCCGCCGGGAGAGAAATCGAGGACCTGCGCCAGCTTCTCGAGCTGCGGACCTGTGGGACCGTGAGGTCCGACGACCTCTCGATCCAGTGCCATGCTGTCAGCGGCCATCCTGCCGACGCAGTCGTCGCGCTGGCTCGCGAAATCGATGCGCCCCTCATCCTCTGTGGCACGACCGGTAAAGGCGCAGTCGCCCGAACCCTGCTCGGCAGCGTGTCTCACGAGCTCGTGCACAAGAGCGGCGCGATCGTGATGTCAGTACCCTAGCGGATAATCGCTAGGAGCCGGGCCCGACGAAGGGCGCCTCGACGAGACGGCTCGCCTTGCGGTCGTCCCGACCTTCCATCGAGATGGTCAGCTGCAACTTGAGCCCGGGGCGCATCTTGTCTTGCGGAAGGATCGCGAGGATGGGCAGGTACGTGCTTCCTAGTGATTTCAGCTCGATGCGCTGCTGAGGGATGATGTATTCGATGCCGCTTTCGGACTCCGGCTCGATGATGAAGGTTTGCTTGTCGCCGGTCTTGTTGACGAGATGGACGCGCAGAGAGTTCCTCACCTTCGCATCGACCACCATGAAAGGCGCTCCCTCGAGCCGAAGCACGTTGGCTTCGAACGCCACGCTCTGCGAAAACGCGAGTGCGGTACCGAGGAGCCAGAGCGTCGCGATCCCGCCATAGAAGAAGAGGCGGGGCCTACCGAAGTGCTTCGGCTTTCCTTCCAGCCCGTTGAGCGAGTCGTAGCGGACCAACCCTTCGTCCCTTCCGAGCTTATCCATGATCTCGTCACAGGCGTCGACGCAGGCAGCGCATCCGACACACTCCATCTGGAGTCCATTGCGGATGTCGATCCCAGTCGGGCAAACGACGACGCAGCGCTTGCAGTCGACGCAATCGCCGTTGCTGGGGTCGCTGGCCTTGCCGCGGGGTTCACCACGGTTGAAGTCGTAGCCGATCACCATGGTGTCCCGATCCGTCATCGTCGATTGGAGACGGCCGTAGGGACAGATGATCAGACAGAGCTGCTCGCGGAACCAGCTGAAATTGAAGTAGAGGATCGCCGACATCACGACCACCCAGGTGAACGCGGTCGGGTGTTCGGCGGGGCTTCGCTGCACCATGTCGACCACGGAAGGAAGCGACACGAAGTAACTGATGAATACGTGCGAGAGGAGCAGCGCCAGTACGAGGTAGAGCGCGTGCTTGAGAAACTTTCGCCAGAGCTTGTCGAAGGTGAAGCCCGCGGCGTTGCGTCGAAGCCGTTGAGCTCGCGGCCCTTCAATCAAGCGCTCCACACGACGAAATGCGCCTTCGAGGAACACAGTCTGAGGGCAGGCGTAACCGCACCAGAGTCGGCCCTTGATCGCCGTGAGGATCAAGAGCGTGAGCCCGACCCCGCTCAGAAGGAAGAACATCAGCCAGAAGTCCTGCGCATTGAACACGCCGCCGAAGAGGTAGAAGCGGCGGTTCACGATGTCCATGAAGACCGCCGGATGCCCGCCCACCTTCACGAAAGGCAAGGTCACGTAGATCGCGATTAAGACGGCGAAGATGATGTAGCGAAGGCGCGTGAAGCGGCCCTTCACATCCGCCGGGTGAACGTAGTTGCGACTACCGTCTGATCGAAGAGAGCTAGCGGGTTCTTCTACAACCGGGAGCTTAATAGTCATCGTCCGTCCTCTTTAGGGTCGGACGCCAAGTCGGCAACTGGGCCCTAGGGCTCCCAGACGGTCGCGTTTTCCTCGACCGGCTTTCCGCCCTCGACGTTCGTACCGCGCAGGGTCAGCACGTAGGCGACCACCTGGTTCACGCCCTGTTCACCGAGGATCGGCGCCCAGGGGGGCATGCCTTTTGCGGGGATGCCGTTGGTCACGATGGCGTGAATGTCGGTCGGTGCGCCACCGTTGACCCAGTACTCGTCGGTCAGGTTCGAGCCAAGGGCGACTCGCCCCTGTCCCTGTGTATCGTGGCAGGCCACGCACTGCGCCATGAAAGTTTCCTTGCCGGCGGCCACTGCGCTCGCGTCAGCGGCGAGGGCATCGAGGGACTCGTCTGTCACGATGCTCCTCTCTGCTTCCGCTGCCGCGACGGCCTCGGCATATAGCTGCGGCTGCAGCTTTCCGATGCCGTATTCGTGGTAGTGGAACCAGTAGACGAGCCCGAAGGCGACGGCTCCATAGAAAGTGAGCAGCCACCAGGTGGGCAAGTTGTTGTCGGCTTCCTCGATGTCGTCGTAGACGTGGAGAATCTCGCCTTGGATTTCGTCGGTTCGCTTCTGCTCACTCATGGGGTACCTCCAACTCCTCTGCGAGCGGAATGCGAGCGCATTCGTCCGCCTCGGATGCCTTCATTCGCGTGACGCGAACGACGACCACAAGAAACACGGTGAAGAACAAAACCAGTGCGATCAGCGGATAGAGCAGCAGCGGGCTTTGTTCGAAGAGCTCGGATGCGAATCGGCTCATCGCGCCACCTCCGTCGTCTCGATCACCGCGAGTGACTTAGCTTCGGGCACACGGCCCAGTCGTTGGAGGTAGGCGATCAGGGCCACCATGCGGCTGTTGACCAGGAGCTCGCAGCCCTCGGTCGGCGTGTCACAAACCTTGACCCCAGCGTCCCTGGCCAGGCCGGCCGCGATTGCTGTTGCTGCAGCCTGCGCGTCCTCTTCGGCGGTTTGAATTTGCTCGGCTTTGTACGGAACGCCGACGTTCCGCATGGCTCGCAGCTTCACCTCCGTGCTCGCGAAATCGATCGTTTCCGTCTTGAGGTGCGGGTAGGGCGGCATGTTCGAGCCAGGCGAAATCTCGCGCGGGTCGATCATGTGCTTGTAATGCCAGACGTCCGCGTACTTACCGCCGACCCGTGCGAGGTCCGGACCGATGCGGCGCGAGCCCCACTGGAACGGATGGTCGAAAATCGAGTCGTCCATCGTGGAGACCTCGCCGTAGCGCGCGGTTTCCCAGGTGAAGGGCCGAATCATCTGCGAGTGGCAGGTGTAGCAACCCTCTCGAAGGAAGACATCACGACCTTCGAGCTCGAGCGGTGTGTAGGGAACGTTCTTGGTGGTGCGGATCGTCTCAGGGACCGAGATGATCATCGGTACGATCTCGGCCACGCCGCCGACCAAGATGCCGATGACGACCAGGACCGTGAAGACGCCAGCGCGTCCTTCGAGCGCATGGTGCCAGGAGACCTTGTCTTCACCGCGGCCGCGCATCGCAATGGCGATCGCTGCCACGGCCCACATCATCGCTGTGATCGCCAGGATGGTGCTCATGAAGCCATCGGCGAGGCCCATTCCAAAGAGCAATCCCATGACGATGATCGACGCGATCACCGGCTGACCGAAGAGAAGCTTCGGCCAGGGGATGTCGCGCTCCCGCGGCTCGGTGATCACTGCCACTTCGATCTCACCGTCCACCGCGGCTCCGCTCTTGGCGGTCGCGATGAGGTTCCAGGCCATCAGGATGATGCCTGCGAAGTACAGGATGCCAGAGATGAAGCGTGCCCAGTACATCGGCCGAATCGCGAGGTAGGTCTCGACGAAATTCGGGTAGAGAAGGCCGCCGGTCTCGCTGACCGCGCGCCACATCAGGCCCTGCGTAATGCCGGCGACCCACATCGAGATCGCGTAGATCAGAATGCCGACGGTCGCGATCCAGAAGTGGAAGTTCGCGGCCGGACGGGAGTGGAGCTTGGTGCCGTAGAGCCTTGGAACCAGCCAGTAAAACATGCCGGCGGCCATCAGGCCGTTCCAACCCAAGGCGCCGCTGTGCACGTGCCCGATGATCCAGTCTGTGTAGTGGGCGAGGCCGCTCACGCTCTTGATGCTGAGGAGCGGGCCTTCGAAGGTGCTCATGCCGTAGAAGGTCACGCCAGCGGCGAAGAACTTGAGTACGGGATCCGAGCGTAGCTTGTCCCAGGCTCCTCGGAGCGTGAGCAGGCCATTCAGCATACCGCCCCAGCTCGGCGCCCAGAGCATCAGGCTGAAGACCATCCCGAGGCTCTGCGCCCAGTCGGGCAGGGCGGTGTAGAGCAAGTGGTGAGGGCCGGCCCAGATGTAGAGGAAGACCAGGCCCCAGAAGTGAACGATCGACAAGCGATAGGAGAAGACCGGGCGCTCCGCCGCCTTCGGTAAGAAGTAGTACATGATGCCGAGAATCGGGGTCGTGAGGAAGAACGCGACCGCGTTGTGGCCGTACCACCACTGCACCAGCGCATCCTGAACGCCGGCGAACACCGAGTAGCTCTTGAACATGCTAACCGGGATCTCGAAGCTGTTGACGATGTGCAGAACCGCGACGGTGATGATCGTCGCGATGTAGAACCAAATCGCTACGTACAGATGCTTCTCGCGTCGATTGGCGAGGGTCCAGAAGAAGTTCACCGCGAAGATGACCCAGATGAGGGCGATTGCGATGTCGATGGGCCACTCGAGCTCGGCGTACTCCTTGGCGGCGGTGATGCCGAGGGGCAGAGTGATGGCGGCGGCGACGATGATCAGCTGCCAACCCCAGAAATGGATTCCGGATAGAATGTTCGAAGCAAGCCGCGCCTTCACCAAGCGCTGCGTCGAGTAATAGATGCCAGCGAAGAGCATGTTGCCGACGAACGCGAAGATGACCGCGTTGGTGTGCAAGGGCCTCAGACGACCGAACGAGAGGTACGGCGGCAGGTTGGCGGGCCAAAAGGCCAGCTGCAGGGCGATGATGAGCCCAACCAGCATGCCGACAATGCCGAACAGCACCGACGCCCACAAGAACTGGCGAACGACCTTGTCGTTATAAACGATCCGCTGAGTTTCCATCCTCGTCCTCTTCCCTCTCCGTCGTTGGGGTCATGGGCTTTTCATCGTCAAGCGGAAGCAGAGCAAGTCGATCGGCCTGATCGAAGGTTCCTTGCCGGACGGTCCACGCGAAGAACGCCACTGCGACGCCAACCAGCAACACGCAAACAAAAATCAGTAAGATCAAGATCTCCATTGAAGCCTTTTCTGCGCCAGCATCATCACGGTGTACCCGAGCGTGATGAGCGAACTGAGCGGCATTAGCACAGCTGCGACCCAGGGCCGCATCAATCCTGCCATCGCAAGCGATACGGCGACCAAATTGTAAGCGATTGCGAACGCCAGGATGCGACGCACCACGTGCGCGAGCATGTTCGAAGCGCGCAAAACTTGCGCCACCGGGTGCAAGCCCGGGGACACGAAGTAGAAGTCACATCGTGAGGCCATGAAGGGTCGATTCACTGCGGGTGTGCCAGAGCAGGCCGCCTCTCTCATGGCCACCTGGTCGTTCAGTCCGTCGCCTACGAGCAAGGTCCGTGCCGGTTCGTGCTCTCGGACATAGCTTGCCTTTTGTTCAGGGTCGTGACCTCCGATGCACACCTCTGCGGGCATGCCCAGGCTCATCCCGAGGGCGACCACGCGTGAGGGGGAATCGCCGCTCAGGATCGCGAGCTCGTAGCCGTCACCTTGCAGCTTGTCGATCTCGGCGCGGGCGCCTGGGCGCAGCTGCTCGTCCGTGCGCAGGGCGGCGAGGATTTCGCCGTCGGCCGAAAACACCACGTCCCCATCCTGAGTGGCTCCCGGGGCAGCCCAGCCAGGTGCACCCAATCTGTATCGCCGCGTGCGATCTTCGGCGCTCATTCCGTAGCCTGTCTGCTCCTCGACCTCGAGCTCGAGCTCGAGGAAGCGTGCGGCTGGGTGTCCTTCGAGGGCGCGCCGGACCGCCACGCTCTTAGGGTGGGCGCTTCGCGCGGCCATGCTGTAGAGGAGGGTGATCTCGTCGGCGTGCAGCGTGTCTAGCGCGGCCGGGTTGACGACCTCGAGCATGCCAGTGGTGAGCGTGCCGGTCTTGTCGAAGACGACGCGCGTCATCGTACGCACACGGTCCAGAAAGTCGCCCACGCGCACGAAGATGCCGGCGCGGCGCAATTGCGTGAGCACGAGCTCGTAAGCGAGCGGCGCGGCGATCCCGAACGCGCACGGACAGGTAACCACCAATACCGCGGTACCTACTTCGATAGCCCTGAGTGGCTCTCCCGTTCGCCACCACCAGTAGCTGACGCCGGCAGCGGCGAGCGTGACGACGCCGATGACGTAGTATCGTGAGAGCTGAGACCACCAACGCGTGGCTAAGGGACCATCGCCTTTCGAGGCCGGATCGCTGCCGAGCAGTCCGACCAACGGCGAAGCGGCAAAGTTGGTGTTCGCGATGCCGGAGAAGGCATGCGTGCCGACGTTGAACGCCCCTGCGGGCACGGCGTCCCCGCTTTCGAAGCGGCGCGGCCGGCTTTCGCCGTCGATCCAGTCGAGAGAGCAACTTGTCGCCTGGTCGAGCACGATGAGCTCCACCGGTACGAGGTCTCCGGGAGCGATCAGCAGCCGGTCCCCTTTCTCCACTCCAATGCAGTGCACGATCCGCACGACCCCGTCTTTGAGCTCGCGCGTGAGCAGGCTCTCGGTTCCGTCGTCCGCCAGAAGCTGCGCGCGATTGCGCTCGAGCATGCGATGTTGAAGCCAGCGGCCTGCCAGCATCAAGGCGACGAACACGGTGAGGGTATCGATGTAGGCCGCATGCCCCGCTGCGAAAAAGAAGGAGTAGGTTGAACCCGTAAAGGCCAGCACGATTCCCAACGCGATCGGAACGTCGAGGTGAAGGACCCGCTTTCGAATTGCCCGTACGGCGGACCCGATGAACACGGAGCCACCGATGAGGACGGCGAGGACGCCCGCTGCGTAGCTCAACTGGTTGAGGAGCTCATAGATCGGACCTTCGCGCAGGCCGAGGTAGATTGCGGCGGCGAACAGCATCACGTTGCCTGCCAGGGCCGCGCAGATTCCGACACGCAACAGCAAGTCGTCGGAAGGCCTCGCGCCCGTGGCTCTGGCGGGGCCCAGCAAGTATCCGAGGTCCTCGACGGAGTCGACCCAGTCCGCGAGGGCGAAGTCAGGCGAGATGCGGAGATCGACCCGGCCGAGCGCCGGATTGATGGACATGACGCCTGCGCGCGCACCGCCGTGTCGCCGGAAAAGCTCCTCGATCAGCCATACGCAAGCGGCGCAGTGAATGCCCTGAATATCCAGGTCGACGCGCGTGACCCCGCCTTCTCTGGCCCGTTCCTCTTCGATCAGCTCCAACCACTTGTGGTCGATCCGGCGGGATTCGAGGTCCGCGGGCGGGAGTCCGGGGCCGCGTCGAAGGTCATAGTAGCGGGTGAGGCCGGCCTTCGTGAGGATTCCATGGACCGCGCGACAACCCCGGCAGCAGTACGGCGCAAAGGCGTCATTGAGCAAAGGTTGCGCACAGTGATCGCAGCGAGACCCCGAAGGCAGAGACCGCGGCGGAGGAACATCGCAAGCACCTGGCTGAGGGGTGGTCACGGCGAGTGGGAGTGGTGCTGGTGTGCGTCGTGGTCCCCCGAGTCGCCCGCAGGTGCGTGACACGATGATGTGTCGCCGGTGCGCAGGGCGTGGACGGGGCGAATCACGAACAGGATCGAGCCGAGCGCGAGGACGGCGGCGAGGATCCGCGCCGTACCGGGCCTCGGGCGTCGGGCGAACCGCTCGAAGATCCAGGTTGCCGCCACCAGGCCAACACCGCTCACCACGGCGAACGCGAGCATGCTGAGCGACCCGAGCGCGGTGGAGCCAGTGGACGCTGCGATCAGCACTGCCGCGGCCAGTGCGCCGCACGGAAGCAGGGCGGTGCCGAGGCCCACAAAGAACGGATGCCGCCCTAGTCCCCCAAGCGTGCGGGACATGATGGATGGCTTCGGATCACTCTCCTTGGTTCGCAGGGTCACGAGCGGCTGGTTGGGCTGTCGCCACAGACGAAACGCTGCGAGACCGAGACCTAGGGCCAGCGACCAACTCAGCAGCGCGCTGCCCCAGGCCTGCGGCAGACTCACCGCGGTCGCGCCGCCGATCGCCCCGGCGACCGCACCGAGTGCTGAGTAGCTGATGAAGCGCCCGAGCTGGTAACGGCTTTGCCCGGTCGCACCGGGCCGCCCACTGCACGCGTATGCAGCCAGTGGCCCGCACATGGCCGTGCAATGCGGAACCGACGCGAGGCCTGCGGCAGCCCCGGCAATTACGGCCGTCCACATAGGCTCTCCCTAGGGTCGAACGTGGAATCGGTCACCTCGTAACCGGCACAGTAGGACATTGCGAGTCTACTTATACCCGAATACGCACATATTGCGCGTCGAGCTTCGGGCGGTGCAGAAAATGCGATGGATCGCGTCCCAGCGGGTGCTATCCCCAAGAACCCATGGGCACCGCACAACGCAAGATGGTCCCCCGCGAGCACGGCGCCTACGCGGAGCTCCTGTTCCCAATCGTCACGGTATTTCTCGGCGGTTCGCCAACGACCTCGACCTGGCTCCTGGCCATCGGTGCCATCGCCACTTTCCTTGCGAATGAACCACTTCTCGTGTTGTTTGGGCAGCGGGGCACGCGCACCAAGCGTGAAGAGAGCGACCGCGCCAAACGCGCGCTCCTGATCTTCGTCCTGGTCGCGCTCGGCACCGGGGTTGCCGGGCTCGTACTCGCACCCACGGCCGTTCAGTACGCGGTCGGGGTGCCACTCGTGCTCGGTGCGGGGCTGGTGATGCTGGCGATTCAGGGGCTCGAACGGAGCATGGTGGGCGAAGGGCTTGCAGCAGCAACGCTCTCTTCGATCGCCATTCCCCTCGGACTTTCCGCGGGCTTGGACCTGACCTCCACGCTCGCGGTGGCGCTGATTTGGCTGGTGACCTCCCTTCTGGGGACGGCGGTAGTGCGGCTGACGGTCGCGCGAACCAAAGCCAAAACTGACGAAGAGCTCGCGCGTGTGCAATTCAAGCGCACGTTGCTGGTTTTCGTGTCTCTGGCGGTCATCGCCGTCGGGGTTGCAGCGCCCTACGGGTCCCGGGTGGGTCTTTGGGTGCTTGCTGCGGCAGTGCCCGTGGCGGTCGTGGTCCTCGTGATGGCTGCCCTTCAGCCGACCGCCCGCCGGTTGCGTCTCATGGGGTGGAGCCTCGTCGCGGCGAATCTTTGTTCGCTAATAGCGGTGGTCACCACGCTAAAGATCATTCAGGATTTCAATGCGGTGGAACCAACTCTGCCGTTCCCTATGTTCTAGCCCTGTAGCGGACGACTGGGAGAGGAGAAGCTCGTGCTTGCAAAAGACATCATGACCGAAAACCCCGTGACCTCGACCGAGCTCATGTCTGTCTCCGAAGCGCTGGGGCTGTTGTATGAGCTCGATGTCCGGCACCTTCCGGTGGTCCGCGGCCGCGAGCTCGTCGGCATCATCAGCGACCGAGACTTCAGTGAGTTCACAGGGGCTGCCGAAGACGACGTGATCGACGCGGTCGAGAGCGCGCGATCGGCGACCGTTGGCAACTTCATGAACACCAGCCCGGTCAAGGTCGATCCCGAAACCAACGTCCGCGACGTCGTCGAGCTAATGCTCTTGCACCGGGTGGGAGCGGTTCCGGTGGCGGACCTCGACACCGGTGACCTGCTCGGCATCGTCAGCTACATCGATCTACTGCGTGTGCTTCAGGAGACGTTGGAACCGGGCGCGTGAAGCTGATCACATCGCACGAGACCACCGACTTCGACGCCCTGGCATCGTGCGTGGCTCTGCAGAAGCTATTCCCGGGTTCGGTGATCGGACTGAGCGGGGGCTTCGCGCCAAACGTGCATCAGTATCTCACGCTTCATAGCGATCGGTTTCGTACGCAACGTTGTCGAGACCTCGACCTCTC
This sequence comes from uncultured bacterium, assembly GCA_937998345.1. GTDB lineage: Bacteria > Myxococcota_A > Polyangia > Polyangiales > Houyiibacteriaceae > SG8-38. Next base: position 10,640 of record CALLDH010000043.1, read on the forward strand.
GCAGGTCGACCTGTTGATGGTGACCGACGTTCGACGGCGCGGCCGCTTGGCACACGTTGCAGAGGTGCTCGATCGCGCGGCAACGAACCCGCGAAGCGTGCGCGTTCTGGTTTGGGATCACCATCCATCTGCGCCCGACGATCTGCACGCCGACGAAGAGTACGTGCAACCGGTGGGGTCCGTGACGACGCTCCTGGTCGAGGAGCTTCGAGCGCGCAGTTCCGAGGTCAGTCCCGAAGAAGCCACGTTGTTTTCGCTCGGCATTCATGAGGATACGGGGTCGCTCGTCTATGCCCGTTCGAGCTCGAGGGACGCGATGGCGCTCGCCTGGCTGCTGGGGCATGGCGCGCAACCAGGCCTTCTCCAGCGATTCTTGCGGCCGCCGCTTGACGCCTTGGAGCGGGAGCTGCTCGTGCGCTTGCTCGACGCGGTGCGCGATGCCCCACGGTTTGGCCCGTCGATTGGCGTCGCCGCCTTGCAGACCGACGAGGTGCCGGCGAGCCTCGCCCGCGTGTCGACGGAGGCGTTTCGGATCTTACCGCATGATGCGCTGTTCTGTGCGTATCGTCTGTCGAACGGCAAGACACACGTCATTGGACGGGCGCAGGCAAACGCGGTTCCCGT
>CALLDH010000044.1 GCA_937998345.1 uncultured bacterium
CCACGGAAGGACAGTCGCAAACGCCTTCGAGGTCATGAGGACGCCTTCTTCGGCGCCGCTCTCGTATGCGCCGGTGATCACCACGACGAGGCCGGTCATCGTGCAGACGACGATCGTATCGATGAATGGCTCGAGCAGGGCCACGATGCCCTCGCGAACAGGCTCGTCGGTGGCCGCCGCAGAGTGCGCGATCGATGCGGATCCAACGCCCGCCTCGTTCGAGAACGCCGCGCGCCGGAACCCGGTGACCAGCACGCCGAGCAGGCCACCAAATCCCGCCTGCGGAGAGAACGCCTCGCCGACGATCTTGCCGAACGCCGGGCCAACCTGATCGAAGTGCGTGATGATGATGAAGAGCCCGGCGAGCAGGTAGACACCGCACATCACGGGCACGATGACCCCTGCGACCTGTCCGATCCGACGGATGCCGCCGATGATCACGATGCCGACCAGGAAAGCGAGGATGGCGCCGTACGCGAGCGAGCCCCAGCCCCCAGAAAAGAAGGGCAACACCTCGGCGACTTGCGCGTAGCTCTGATTGGCTTGGAACATGTTGCCGCCGCCGAAGCTTCCACCGATGCACATCAATGCGAAGAGGATGGCGAGGAACCGTCCGAGGCGGGGGAGGCCGAGCTGGTCGAGACCGCGATCGAGGTATCGCATCGGCCCACCGAGAATGTGTCCGTCGTCGCCGACCTCACGATACATCTGCCCGAGCGTGCATTCGGTGAACTTCGAGGACATGCCGAGGAAACCCGCGACTATCATCCAGAAAACCGCGCCCGGACCGCCGACGGCGACCGCCACCGCAACACCCGCGATGTTTCCGAGACCGACCGTTGCCGATAGCGCAGAGGAGAGCGCTTGGAAGTGCGTCACCTCGCCGGGGTCGTCGGGATCGTCGTAGTGACCGGTGGTGACGACCCACGCGTGTTTAAAGGCGCGGATGTTGATGAAGCCGAAGCGCAGGGTGAAGAAGGTGGCGCCCGCGATGAGCCAGAAGACGATGAAGGGGAGTTGAAGATCGCCCTCGGTGCCATTGTCCCAGAAGATGAGGTCGAAGAAGAGGACCTGCGCGATCGGTCCGACCACGTTGGCGCCGAAACCCTCATCGAGGGAGCTCAGCACGCCACCGATGCCTGCCCCCTGGGGCTCCTCCGCTTGGGCAAGCGCGGCGCCCGGCCACAGGCTCGCCCATAGGACGGCAATCGTTCTCAGGCGTTTCCCCATCCGCGGGGCAAACCATGGCACAACGCCAGAGTTCCCTCCAGTTTTGTCCCCGGCGGAATCTTAGTACAGAGACAAATTTATGCGATCGCGGCGAGGACCGCTGTGACCTTCATTGACACCCCCTGAGGGTGATACTAAGCAAACCTCGACCGGCGCAGTCAACCCCGTCGCGGAGTCCGCCCCTCTATGTTCACGGCCTATCTACCGGTGTTCCTGATGCTCGGCGTCGCCTTGCTGGTCGCCGTCGGCGTCTTCGCCCTGACCACGGCCCTCGGACCCAAGAATATGACGGCCGAAAAGGCCATCCCGTACGAGTCCGGCTCGGAGACGACCGGCGCCAGCCACATCCGGCTGAGCATCAAATTCTACCTGACGGCGATTCTTTTCGTCGTCTTCGACATTGAGGCGGTGTTCCTCTACCCGTGGGCGAGCCTCTTTACTCAGCTCGGCTGGCTCGGCTTCTTCGAGATGGCGTCGTTCCTGGTCGTGCTCGGCGTGACCCTGGTCTACGCCTGGAGAAAGGGTGCGCTCGAATGGGACAGCTGAAGGTCATCGATGGCGGCGGGGAGGTTGCGGTCACAACTCGGCTGAGCGACCTGCTGCAATGGGCCCGTAAGTGGTCTCTCTTTCAGTACCCATTCGTGACGGCTTGCTGCGGCATGGAGTTCATGGCGACGGCGGCCCCGCGGTACGACATCGCCCGCTTTGGTGCCGAGGCCCCGCGCTTTAGCCCGCGGCAATCGGACGTCCTCTGGGTCGTGGGAACGATCAGCCAGCGGCAGGGCCCGGCGGTTCGGCGTATCTGGGAGCAGATGGCGGACCCGAAATGGGTCATCGCCTTTGGCACGTGCGCGTCGTGCGGCGGCTTCTATGACAACTACACGACCATCCCGGGCGTCGACAAAGTCATTCCCGTCGATGTGTACATCCCGGGCTGTCCACCCCGGCCCGAGGCCGTTCTCGACGCACTGATGCTTCTTCAAGACAAGATTCAGGCCAACGACCGCAAGCCTGTCGTCGTGCCGCCGCGCCTCGTCCCAGAGCGCGCCCCTGGCCGGACCGGGGAGGGCGACTCATGAGCCAGGCGGTCGTCGACCGGCTCAATGCTCAGTTTGGCGAACGAGTGCTCGAAACGAGCGACGCGTTCGGTGACCACGAGGTGCGGGTCGCCCTCAAAGATTGGGCCGAGCTTGCGCAGTTCACAAAAGACGACGCCGACCTGCAAATGGATCACTTCATCGACCTGACGGCGGTCGATTACCCGGAGCGCGAGTCGGCCCGGTTCGATCTGGTGCTGATGACGCGTTCGTCGGTGACCGGCGCGCGCATTCGGCTTCGCACGCATGTCAAAGATGGCGAAGAGCCGGGTACCCTCAGCGGCATCTGGTCTGGAGCAAACTGGGCCGAGCGCGAGGTCTGGGACATGTTCGGCATCAGGTTCAATGGCCACCCCGACATGCGGCGCATTCTTCTCTACGAAGAGTTCGTCGGGCACCCGCTCCGCAAGGACTACCCCATCGACAAGGCGCAGCCCTTGGTGCCGTATCGCGACGTCGACACGATCGACAAGCTGCCGCCATTCGGCATTGAGGAGGGTCAGCCCTTCGCGCGCATCGATTGGGAGTCGCGGCTCGCGGGAGCCGATAGCCAGGTGTCGCCTGCGCTTGGCGTTCAGCAGGGGCAACGGCGGACGCTGAGCGATTCAGAGGCCGCACAGCAGATTCAGGCGCGCATCGAGGCACAGATGGCCAAACGAGCCGAAGCCGCCCAGGCATCCGAGGAAACCTCAGAGGAAGGTTCGGAGGAGTAGATGGAACCCGCTGACGATCTGTTGAACGAGATGGCAGCGCTCGAGATCTCTGCCGACCCGATGCGTTTGAACATGGGCCCGTCTCATCCCGCGATGCACGGCACCATTCGCATGGTCATCGATCTCGACGGGGAGACCCTCATCAACTTGGACGTGCAGCCCGGCTACTTGCATCGCGGCTTCGAAAAGTCCTGTGAGCGTGGCACCTGGTCGCAGGTGTTCCCGTACGCCGACCGCTTGAACTACGTGTCGCCGATGCTCAACAACGTTGGCTGGGCGCTTGCCGTCGAGAAGCTTCTGAGAATTGAAGTCCCCGAACGCTGTCAGTACTACCGGGTCATCCTCGGCGAGTTGGCGCGCATCGCCGACCATTTCACCTGCAATGGCGCCTCGGCGATGGAGCTCGGCGCCTTCACGCCGTTCCTATGGTTGCTGAAAGTTCGTGACTGGGTGTGGGACATTCTCGAGCGCGAGACCGGCGCGCGGATGACCCACAGCTTTGGGCGCATCGGCGGCATGGCCGCGCCTCCCACGGCAACCTTCAAGGACGACGTGCTGCGGCTGATTCCAGAGGTGCACAAGGTCGTGAAAGAAACGGAGATCATGTTGCTCCGGAACCGAATCTTCCTCGACCGGATGCAGGGCGTTGGCGTGCTGACCAAGGAGCAGGCGCTGTCGTACGGGGTCACCGGACCGATGGCACGCTCCACGGGCATTCCGTACGACGTTCGCAAGGACCACCCGTACCTGGTCTACGACCGCTTCGACTTCGACGTGCCGGTCGGCGAGGACGGCGACAACTGGGATCGCTTCATGGTGCGCCTCGAAGAGATTCGACAATCGGTCCGCATCATCGAGCAGGCCATCGAGCAGATGCCAGACGACGGCCCGATCAACGTCGACGACCCGCGCGTCATCTTTCCCGAGAAAAGCGACGTCTACACGACGATCGAGGCGACCATCGCCCACTTCAAGCTCGTCATGGAGGGTCTACGAACACCCAAGGGCGAGGTGTACAGCTTCACGGAGGGCGGCAATGGCGAGCTCGGCTTCCACATCGTGTCGGACGGCAGCGGCACGCCGTATCGAGTCCGCGTTCGGCCGCCGTGCTGGTACAACCTCGCGGCCTCTCGCGAGATGCTGCTTGGCGGCATGATCGCCGACATCATCCCTACTTTCGGATCGGTCAACATGATCGGCGGAGAATGCGACAGATGAACCGGATTCACGGCACCCGCCGGCCTACGTCCTCGCTCACTCCCTGCGAAATAGCTTCGGCTATTCCTCAGTCGCTCGCTGTGGGCGCGCTCGGCATCTGCGGCAAATCCGAGTCATCTGAGATTGTGAGCGCATCAAATGCCTAAATTCACCTTGGATGGGAAAGAGATTTCGTTTGAGCCCGGCGAGACCGTCATGGAGGCCGCGTGGCGCGTGGGTATCGAGATCCCGCATTACTGCTGGCATCCGGGACTGTCGATCGCCGCAAACTGCCGGATGTGCCTCGTGCACATCGAGAGCGGGCGCCAGATGGCGATGCCCCAGCTCGCATTTGACGAGGCCACGGGCGAGTACGTTCCCGCTACCAAGCCCAAGCTTCAGCCCGCCTGTCAGCTCGCCGCCGCCGAGGACATGGTCATCTCGTCCACCAACGACGAGGTGAAGACAGCCCAGGCATCGGTGCAGGAGTTCTTGCTCCTCAATCACCCGGTCGATTGCCCGATTTGCGATCAGGCGGGCGAGTGCAAGCTCCAAGACTATTACTACGAGCACCAGGGCACCCTGAAGCGCAAGCTGACGGAGCCGGTCCACAAGCCGAAGGGTGTTCGGTTCGGCCCGACCATCGTCTACGATGCGGAGCGATGCATCATGTGCACGCGCTGCATTCGGGTCTGCGACGAGGTTGCAAAAGACCACGTCCTCGACATGCGAGAGCGTGGCAACAAGAATGAAATCGTTCTCGCTCCGGGGCGCGAGCTCGACCACAAGTACACACTGATGACCGAGCACGTCTGCCCGGTCGGCGCGCTGACGAGTCAGGACTTTCGCTTCAAGGCGCGCGTCTGGTTCCTCAAGTCCGGGCAGGGCGTCTGCACCGGTTGCGCGACCGGTTGCAACACCCACGTCGACTATGATCCGCGCAACGGCAAGATCTACCGGCTTCGCCCGCGCGACAACGCTGAGGTCAACCAGTTTTGGATGTGCGACGACGGCATGATGACGTACACGCGCCACGATACCGACCGGCTTCTGATGGCGACGGCAGGCCGCGGCGACGAGCGCGCGCCTCTTGGCGAAGGCGAAGCCCTCGCACTCGCAGCCGAGCAATTGAACGCCGTCGATGCCTCGAAGCTCGCCGTGGTCCTGAGCGCACAGCACAGCACCGAGGACAACCTCGCGCTCGCGAAGCTTGCGGCCGCCCTCGGCACCGATGCCCTCTACCTTGCCGCGCTGAGCGAATGGGAAGGCGACGACATCTTGCGCAGCGAAGACCACAACCCAAATCGGGCCGGCGCAATACAGGCGGTAGGGGGAGCGACCCTGAAGTCGGTTCCTGAGCTTCTCACTGACGTGCAGTCCGGGGCGGTGCACGGTGTGCTCGCGCTCGGCTGGGCGACCGCCGAGAAGCTCGAGGAGCTCGCACCGCTCGTTGCATTGGACGGCGTGGTCTCGTTGAGCAGCCACGTCGGGGCACTGCCCGCAGCGGCCTCGGTCACGATTCCCGTGGCGGACACGTTTGAAGTCGTCGGCAGCTTCGTCAACGCCAAGGGGCTGACTCAAGCATTCCAGCCTACGCTTTCTCCTCCAGATGGGATCGAGCCGGCCTGGAAGACCGTCGCGGAGCTCGCCGACAAGCTGGGCAAGGACCTCGGCTTCACGGACCTCCAAGGCTTGCGCCAAGGCCTCGTCGACGCGGCGGAGGCGGCCCAATGACGACCACCTTCCTCGTCGCTTCGTCCCTGGTGAAGGTGCTGGTCATTCTTTTGATCACCGTGGGCGGCTTTGCGCCGATTCTCATTTGGGCGGAGCGTCGCCAGAGCGCGATGATTCAAGACCGCCTCGGACCGAGCCGCGCTGCCATCGTGCTGCCGGCCTCCGCCGTGACTTTCATCGACCGAGCGAGGCTGCCGATGTGGCGGCTGGCGGCATTGACCGGCATCATCGCCATCGTTGCGCTCGTCACCCTGACGTTCGTTGCGGTGAAGGGGAGTAATCCTCTGCCGATTTCGACGTCGTCGCTGACCACAACCCTGGTCGCGTTTGGCGCCGCCTCGGTGGTGCTCCGAGCCGGGTATGGCGTGCACAGCATGATCGTCCGCAATGGCGGGAAGATCATGCTCATCGGCCTCCTTCACCCCGTGGCAGACGCCCTGAAGTTCATCTTCAAGGAAGACTTCGTTCCTCCGAAGGCCGACAAGCTCCTGTTCTCGGCTGGCCCAATCATCGCGCTCATTCCGGCGATCGCGGCCTTCGCGGTCATCCCCTTCGCGAGCTCGCTGCACTGGGACTACCTCAATCAGGTCCTGCCACGGACGGGCGAGATCGCCGGTGCCGTAGTGCCGATGCAGGTTGCGAGCATCAACGTCGGCATTCTGTTCATTTTCGCAATCGCTAGCACCGGCATCATCGGCGCCGCGATTTCGGGCTACGCCTCGGACAACAAGTACTCGCTTCTCGGGGGCATTCGCGCTGCCAGCCAGATGGTGAGCTACGAGGTCGTCCTCGGACTGACGCTCGTTCCGGCATTCATGGTCTACGCCTCGCTTCGGCTCGAGGACATGACCATGTGGCAATACGACCACGTCTGGGGGATCTTCGTCCCGCCGCTGACGCTAGCCGCGATCAACTTCTTCGTCGCGGCGGTCGCCGAAACGAAGCGCGTTCCCTTCGACCTCCCCGAAGGCGAGAGTGAGCTCGTGGGCGGTTACCTGACGGAGTATTCCGGCATGAAGTTCGGCATGTTCTTCATGGGTGAGTTCGTCGAGGTCGTGTCACTGGCGGCCCTTGCCTCGGTGATCTTTCTCGGTGGCTGGGACGTGCCCTTCCTGTACCGCGACGGCTTCGAGTTCTCGCTACCGTTTGTTGCGGCAAGCTACTCGGTGCCGGTGGTGCACTGGCTGGTCGTGTTGATTCAGTTCGTCGTCTTCCTGTTGAAAATCATCGTGCTGATTTGGTTCCAGCTGATGATTCGCTGGTCGCT
>CALLDH010000045.1 GCA_937998345.1 uncultured bacterium
CAGCCACGTCCAGCGGCAGTTGAGCGTCGGATACAACAAGGCAGCGAAGCTGGTCGAACGAATGGAACAGGAGGGAGTCGTAGGACCCCCAAGCTCAAAGGCCGGCGGCCGCCGCGAAGTCCTCGTCGGCCCCGCATAATCGCGAACGCCCATCAACCATACAACCGGAGACCGGCTCCCGACGCACGTGCTCGCGAGCGGGACCCGCTCGGCCGTCTCTCTACGTCGAACTACGGCTAGCCTCCCCCCCATTCGCTGTGCCGCACATCGCGAGCCGTTCTCCTGTGTAGAAGTCGAAGTACGGAGGGGCGTCGTGTGTGACGTGCTTGGAATTAACCCTTTGAAAAAGGGGACAGTCCCCTTTTCGTAATCGTATCCGTATGGAGGGGTGCGGCGGGGCGCGATGCGGGGACCCAGCGGCGTAGCGAGTGACAATCGGCACGACAGCAACCACCGCCGATTGGGCGCCAGCTCCGAGGGGAGGCTTGCGTGGCCTCAGGCCTCAAGCTCCTCCGGCCACCTTTGCAAGCCGACCCGTCCGCAGGGTTCCCGTGTCGCGTCCCGCCGTGCCCCGGGACGCTGGCGCTTTCGCCGCACTACGCGCAAAGTCCCATCAATGTCCTTCGATGCCGAGCTGATCGCCCTCGACCGCGCGCACTTATGGCGCCCCTACACATCGAGCGACGACCACGCGAACCGTCCCCTGCTGGTCGTCGATCGGGCGGAAGGCCCGTGGTTGATCACCGAGGATGGGCGGCGGGTGCTCGATGCGAGTGGGTCCTGGTGGTGTAACAACCTTGGGCATGGGCATCCGCGTCTTCGGGCGGCGATCGCGCGGCAGTCGGAGCGGATGATGCACTGCACGCTGGCCGCGGCGACGCATGAGCCCGCCGCTCGGCTTGCCGCTGAGCTCGTCGAGATCGCGCCCGACGGCCTCAATCGAGTCTTCTACAGTGACAACGGCTCGACCGCGGTCGAGGTCGCTCTGAAGATCGCGTTTCAATTCTGGCAGCAGAACGGCCGTCCCGGGCGGACTCGATTTCTCGCCCTCCCCGGCGCCTATCACGGTGACACCTTAGGCGCGATGAGCGCGGGCGACGTCGATGAGTTCACCGGTGTCTTCCGGCCCCTCCTATTCGACGTGCAAAGGCCGCCTGACGCGGTCGATCACCGATGGGAGCCCGTCTTCGAACGGCTGCGTGCACTGCTTCGCAATGACGCTGACCAGATCGCCGGGGTGATCGTCGAGCCGATGGTACAGGGCGCGGCTGGAATGCGAATGTACCCCGCCGGTCTCCTCGCCGAGCTGAGGCAGGAGACCGAACGGGCCGACACCTTCCTGATCGCCGACGAGGTCTTCACCGGCCTGGGCCGGACCGGCCCGATGTGGGCATGCGACCACGCGGGCATCGCGCCGGATCTTCTTTGCACCGCCAAAGGGCTGTCGGGCGGCGTGCTCCCCTTCGCCGCCACACTGGCCACCGATCGCCTCTACGACGGCTTTCGCGGGGACCGGAGCCGCGCGCTGATGCACGGGCACACCTTCTGCGGCAATCCGCTCGGCGCGGCGATCGCGCGCGAAGTCCTAGCGATTTATCGCGACGACCAGGTTCTGCAAGCCGCGAAGCCCAAAGCCGCCAGGCTAGCCGAGCGGATCCAAAGCATGGTCGAGGTCCCCGGAGTGAGCGCCGCTCGCTCACTCGGTATGTGCGCCGCCTTCGAGGTGGGAGCGCGTGGCTACATGGGCACGGTCGGGTGGCAAATCGCCGATGCGGCGCTCGACCTCGGCGCGCATCTTCGCCCGCTCGGCAACACCGTGTACGTCGTTCCACCTCTCAACATCGAGGACGCCGACCTCGAGCGCCTGCTCGACATCGTGCGCGAGTCCACCGAACGCGTGCTAGTAAGCGCTCAGTGACGGAGAGCATTTCCACGAGCGCGAGCCTGCCGCCCCGGTATCAAGCGTACGGCCTCGCCACGCTCGGCGGTGTGCTCTACTTCCTCGGCTGGGCTGGGTTTGGTTTTTGGCCGCTTTCGCTGCTGTGCCTGGTCCCTCTTTGGGGTGCGCTGGAGCTCGGCCTGGGGCGCACCTGGCGACACACGCTCGCGGTCGCCTGGTTGTATGGAACCGTCACGTGCGCAGGCGGCTACCACTGGCTCGTCGAGTTCCTCGACGTGTTCTCGGGATACGGGTACGCCGCGAGCGCGCTCTTCTGGTTGATCTTCTCGGCCTACCTCGGATTCAACTTCGCGGTCTACGGCCTGATCTACCGCGCGCTGAGGCTTCGCGGTTGGGAGACGAGCATCGTCGCCATCCCGGTCCTGCTGCTGATCGAATGGCTCTATCCCTCGCTCTTCCCAACCTATCTATCCAACAGCCTTCAGCACCAAACGACGGTCGTTCAGATCGCCGATCTCGGCGGCCCCATGCTCGTTACCATCGTGATGGCGTTGGTGAACCTATCGATTTACGAAGCCACGCGTTGGTGGCCCCGGCGCGACCGGGCTCCGAGGCTGGTCTGGGGGCTCACGACCGCCGCGGTCGCCCTCACCCTCATCTACGGCAGCGTCCGGATTGCCCAGGTCGAAGCGCAAATGGAAGCCGCCCCGGTCCTGCGCCTCGGGGTCGTACAGGTGAACATGGGCATCTTCGAGAAGCGCACCGAGGCGATCGAGGGTCACCGCCGGCACCTCGAGCAAAGCCGACAACTGGAACAGGCGGGCGAGCTCGATCTCATCGTGTGGCCCGAGTCGGCCTACGTCGGCGGCCTGCCTCGCACCTTGCCCACCGACGCAAGCAGGGTCCGCAAAGACCTCGAGACCCCGATCCTCTTCGGCGGCGTGTCGACGGAGCTCGTCGACGGGCAACGCAAGATCTACAACACCGTCTTCCTGACCGATGAGAAGGGTATGGTTCAGTCGACCTACGACAAGACCTACCTCCTGATGTTCGGCGAGTACCTCCCCTTCGGCGACACGTTTCCTTTTCTATACGAGCTCTCTCCGAACAGCGGCCGGTTCACGACAGGGACCCACGTTCGCCCGGTGACCTTGGGGGACTGGCGCATTTCCACGCCGGTTTGCTACGAAGACGTCCTCGCGCGTTTCACACGAAAGATGGTGCGCGAAGCCAAGCCCCACATTCTGATCAACCTCACCAACGACGCCTGGTTTGGGGACACACAGGAGCCTGGGATTCACCTCGTCTTGTCACAGTTTCGCGCAATCGAGCATCGCCGGTACATGGTGCGCGCGACCAACAGCGGCATCAGTGCGGTGGTGGACCCGCTCGGGCGCATCGTCGCCCAAACGGGCCTGCTCACCCGCGAGAACCTTCGCTACGACGTCCACATGCTCGACGGCGACACGCTCTACACGCGCTTCGGAGACTGGCCAGGTTGGCTTGGTCTCGCAGCGATTGCCTGGATGCTCATTCGTCAGCGAGACGAGGAGCGATGAGCAAGCGATAGCTGCCGTCTTCGCCGGCCACCGTTTCGGCGACTTGGATGGGACGGCTCGCGCCGCCTTCGGCGCTCGTGAACACATAGGCGTGAATCAGCGCGTTCGGAACGATCCGTCCATCGCTGCTGCGAATCACCCCGCGAATCGGAATCGGGGGGTCCAAACGATAGCCGCGCTCCAAGTCACCAAGTTCTGCGCCCATCACTAGCTCCGGCTCTACCAACCACGCAAAGCCCGTTTCCGACGACATCTTCCCGTGCATGTCGTAGAGCCCACTATCCACGCTCATCGCGAAGGCGCCAAGATCGTCGGATACCGCCTCTTGCGACCTGTGCATGGCGCCCCCGTCCTCGGTCTGACGGGCACGAGCGAGGATCGTGATCCCCGCTGCCGACTCATCGCGGAAGGTCGTCACCAACCCTCGAAGCGAGAACTGCGAAGGCACGACCAACGTCCCGGCCTCTGTGAGCTCTTGGCTTACTTGCGATTCCGCTGAGAGAACACCCCAGGTGTTCTCAACGTCTTCGGGCGGCGTGACCGAGATCGCATATTCGCCCGGGAGAAGCGCCGTGCGGAAGCTACCTTCCTCGTCAGTGGTAGCGGACCCGCTGAACGAGCCTTCGAGGCCAGGCTGGCTACCGCCAAAGATGTCGGTCGTCGTCAAGAATCGCACGGTTGCGCCCGCCACCGGACGGTCGTCCGTGTCGCGCACCCGGCCGCTGAACTGAACGGGTTTGAGCGACGGAATGTCGATCGGTTCGCTTGCGAAAGGTTCGTCTGCGAAAAGCAATTCCGGATCGGCCGAGACCGCTGGGAACGGATCGCCGCCGGCACTCGAGGTCACGCGAATCAAATAGCCGGACGTCGTATCATCGATGCGGATCGCAAAATCGCCGTTCTCGTCGGTTTCGCCGATGGACGACGCGACGCGCCCGGTCTCCCGGTCGATTGCGCGGACTTGTAACCCTGCCTCTGGGAGCTTCACCTCACCGTCAGAGCTGAGAACCTTGGCTTCGAGCTCGCACCCGGTGTCCATGGCGTTCGCGCAAGCGTTGCCGAGATCGGCGGGGAACACGATATCGAGGCGCTGGGGCTCGATCAAATCGCCGTCGTCGATGGTCAGCTCGAGGTAGAGCGGAGGCAGACTGCGAATCGCGGGAGCCGACGCCTCCATGGGCGCCATCACCATGTCGGTGCTCGGCAGCACCGTCACGTCATAGGTCTCGCCGACGACCAACACGGTGCTGAAGTCGTAGCCCTCGAGTCCATCTCCGCCGGCGGTCTCGCGCAGCGTGTCTACCTCGACCGGCACGGGCGTCAGCGGCGCCACGGATCCGGCCATCCGGCGAACGAAGCGAAGCGTCGCCGGAACGGGAAGGCCGTTCCAGCGAACCAGGCCACGAACCTCGCGGGTCGCCGGAAGGACGACGTCGCGGGTGCTAGAGCCAGAGAACGACTCTGGGCCGATCGCCCAACTCGCAGGCGTCACGAGTTGCACACCGGACGGGTCGCGTAACACCTCGATTGCGACGTTCACTGCTGCGCCGGAGTCATCGATGCAGATGTGGCCATCACACACCCCCTGCGGACAGCTTGCGTCGTTAGCACACGAGTTCTTGATCGTCTGGAACTCGGACTCGCCGAAACTGCACCCGGCGACGAGGAGGAGCGCCAACATGAACCACCCTCTCATCGGCACTCCCGGGTGATGTCTGGGAACTGTGCGTTGGTCACTTCGACCCACCAGGTCGCTAGATCGACATCGCCCTCCTCCTCTGGGGGGCGTAGCTCGACGGTGTCGCTAAGGAACCGGCCCACTACGATGAGATCGATCTTGTGGCATTCGCCGGGATCGAGCTCGTCGTAGGAAATCGCAAAGGTCCGCGGACGCTCGAGGAAGCCGGTCGGCTCAATGAACCCCTGTTGAATCGGAAACTCGGGCTCTGACGGCGGGGGCGGATCGAGAAAGATGCGATACTCGAGCGTCTGCTCGAAATTCGGATCCCGGATGATCACCTCCAGCGGCATCTCGGCAGGCTCTTCCGGAGGCGGCAGATCAACGAGATTGATCTGGCCGATCTCGTCGAGTGGAAATTCCGCGTTGGACTGACTGATGATCGATGGCGGGAAGTTCTCCTCCGGCTCGAACTCGATCGTGCTGGTCGCAATGCACCCGCTACTCGAAGCAGAGGCGCCCAGCGCCACACATGAAGCAAAGAAAAGCATCCGACGAAATTTAGAAGCAAAGGCCATGCCGGGACTCCGGAGCGCAAAACCCTTGGGTTTTCCTCATTATCCCACGAACTTCCGGGGGTACCTATGACATTAATGTCAGCCTCGGGCAGGCCCACCCGGTTCCGGGGCGTCCGGATCGCGCTCCAAGTATCGGAACACGGTCCTCGGATCGACCCCCAGATCACGAGCAGTGCGTGTGCGATTCCCGCCGTTTCGCTCGAGGACTTCGAGGATGTATTGCCGCGTGAAGTCTTCCCGCGCCTGTGTGAGCGGGACGACTGCGCGTTGCTGGTCGGCGCCGAGGTCGAGGTCTTCCGGACCGATCAAGGTCTTGTCCGCAAGCACGATGGCCTTCTTGATACGGTTCTCCAACTGACGCACGTTGCCCGGCCAGTCATAGCTTCGCATCGCATCGAGGGCCTTGGGCGTGAAGCCATTGACCGTCGCGCCGAACTCCGCCGCGTACTTGTTCAGCAAGAACTTCGCGAGGATCGCGATGTCGTCACCGCGCTCCCGAAGCGGCGGCAGGTGAAGGTTGACGACGTTCAAACGATAGTAGAGATCCTCACGGAATGTCGCGTCCTTAATCGCCGCTTCGAGATCACGGTTCGTTGCGGCGAGCACGCGGATGTCGACCGACTGAGGCTTTGTGTCACCGACCTTCACGACCACGCGCTCCTGCAGAGCGCGCAAGAGCTTGACCTGGAGCGCGAGGGGCATCTCACCAATCTCGTCCAAGAAGAGCGTGCCTCCATCGGCTGCTTGGAAGCTGCCCTGCCGTGTGGAGACCGCACCGGTGAACGCACCACGCACGTGACCAAAAAGCTCCGATTCCATCAGGTTTTCCGGAATCGCACCGCAGTTGACGACGATGAACGGCCCGTCGACCCGATTGGAACGGCGATGAAGCTCTCGGGCGAACAGCTCCTTGCCTGTGCCTGTTTCGCCCGTGATCAGTACGTTGATATCGGCGGCGGCCACCTTTTCGACACGCCGAAAAACCTCCTGCAGGCTCGGACAACTCCCGATGATATCGCCGAACCGTTGCGCCTCGAGCTCTTCCGCAATTCGGTCGCGATCGGTCGTCAGCTGATTGAGTAGAATCGCGTTCTGCAAGATGAGCGAAGCCTGCCCTGCGAACACGGTCAGGACTTCGAGACTCGATTGCTCGAAGAGGTTCACCACGTTGTCATTGCCGACGTAGATCAACCCGAGGAGCTGTCCCTGTGCAATTAGCGGCGCGACCATGACCGAGCTGAGCTTCAAGTCGAGTACGCTCTCGCTCGAGTTGAACATCGTGTCGTTCACGGCATCGCTGACGATCAGCGGCTGCCGCGTGTCGATGCACCGTCGGAGGATGCTGTCCGAAAGCTGCGTCACCGCGTCCGGAATCGTCTCTCGATCGACGTTACGCGCAGCGGCGATCTCCGGATCGCCATCTCGCAGCAAGATCACGAACCCCTTGTTCGCGTGCACTACATCGATGACCGCATCGAGCAAGGTCTCGATCTGGTCGGGGATCGTCCGGATCTCCAGCAAGCGGCGATTGAAATCGCTCAGTTTCAGCATGCCCTCGATCTCTGAGGCCTGCGAATGGCTGCCTTCGGAGTCGAGCTCGCGGGTGCTACCGCTTTCGTCGTAGAGGGAAAACACGAGATCGACATCACCGAGCATCAGCTTGTCGTTGTGGTAAATCTTGGACTTCTTCTTCTTCTTCCCGTTGACGAGTACGCCCGCCCCCGCATCGACCGTGGCCACCGAAAAGTCTCGCCCGTCGAACACGACCTGTGCGTGATGAGCCTCTAACGAGTCCGAATCGATCGACACATCATTGGCCCCGGCTCGACCAATCGAGGTCACGCGCTTGTAAATCCCAAACACGCGGGGCCGGCCTTCAGACACCATCCACTTGAGGCTCGGCATAGATGGGGAACTGTATCAGACCGGGACGGAAGCGTCAGAGACCGGGAGGCGGGGAGACGGGGACCGTGGCACTGGCACTGTCGGCGCACATAGTAAAAAGGCCACCTGTTTGGGGGGGCAGGCAGCCTTTTTCACGCGTTGGGGGAAGTGGAACGCGTGCTAGCTCAAGTACGGGCCTCCGATGTAGCTCGAAAGCTCGCGAACCTCTTGGCGCAGATTGTATTGAGTGGCTTTGGTGAGATCTCCGATCGAGACGAGGCCAACTAGAAGCTCGCCTTCCATCACCGGCACGTGACGGCAACGGCGATCGGTCATCAGGCGCATCACTTCGAGCAAGGTGTCATCTGGTGACGCCGTGTAGAGGCGAGTCGTCATCACGTCGCGCACCAGCGTTTGCCGCGGGTCGCGCTGGGCCGCCACAACGCGAACCAAAACGTCGCGTTCCGAAAAGACGCCTACGGGATAGCCGCCTTCGCATACCAACACCGAGCCGACGTGATGATCATTCATCGTGTTGACGGCGTCGATGACCGTTGCAAGCGGGCCAACCGAATACACGTCTTCGCCCTTTCTGCGGAGAATGTCGCGTATTCGTGTGTTCATCATCGATACGGCCTCACTTCTCGGCGATTATACAATCATTCGCGATTTTGAGAACCCCGAAAACGAAATGTAAAATCACACACAACCAATCGGGTTATCACCCCTTGTGGACTAGCTTTTCATCGCGCAGCTCGGCACTCTGAAAGCTCAATGGGGCATGCCCGGGCAGAACGAGACCGACGCGCGAACCACAGAGTCGACCTGGACGGCCGCGCCGTTTTGTTTCAGCGCGGCGACCACGTCGGGCAGTACACGCTCGAGAACATCTCCGCCAGCGGTGCGATGGTTTCCGGTGAACGTGACCTGCGTCCCGGTCATCTCGTGCACCTGTTGATCGATCTCGAGACCGGCCACGAGACGATGAGTCTAACCGGCTCAGTGCGCCGCGTGCGTGACAAGAAGAACGGCGTGGGTCTCGCGATCGCGTTCCCGGTGTTGTCGGCTGACCAAGAAGACGCGATTCACAACGCTGTGCTGCGCGCGCTCCTCCGACGCGACGCCGACACCTCCCACCTCCCGCTCCTGGTGTTCGAGCCGCGCCGTCGGGTGCGCGAAGAGATCGAATCCGAGATCCGAAGCTTCGGTCTGCCGGTTTTTGGCGTCGACTCGCTTGCCGATGCGGTTCGCGAGCTCGAGAACGAAGAGACCGAGTACGCAGGGTTGATCATTCACTCGGTGACGCACGACCCGCGCTCCATGGAGGTGGTCGAATTCTTCACGAGGTCCGAGAACCTTCGGACGATCATTCTGCCGGAGCCCGACGGGGCATTATGTGAGCGGGCCGAACGCCTCGCAGAGCTCGCGCAAGTCCGGGTGCCCCGCATCTGGAGTCGCTCTGAGCTGCGCCGCTCCCTGACCAACTAGTGTGCGGACTTTGTCTCTCGCACTCTAGTTGCGGTCGAAGGGGACGATTTCGACCGACTTCACGCCTGGAAGGCGTTCGAAGGAGGTCGCGACATCGCTTGCGGTGGCGACAACGACGATCGTGAGATCCTTGTCCGAAATCCGAGCACGGGTCGCGTTGTTCGCCTCTTGCCGGGTGACGCGAGCGACGAGTTGGTCGTACTTGTCGACGTAGCTCCGCGGGATGTCCAAGAGCTCGACATCGAGCCGAGCCTCGAGGCGCTTGGATGCGGTGTCGCGATCAAAGCAGTGGCTGTTGATCAAGTAGCGCTGCGCGAAGCGGAGCTCGGTTTGCTTCGTTCCGCCGTCGACCCAGCGCTCGAGCAGGTCGAGTTGCAGGGCTGCGCAATCCGCCGAGTACTCGGCCGCCGGTGCGGTCGACATGTACCATGCGTCGCGCTGCGTCGAGTGAAGCAGCCTGCTGTACGCACCGTAGCTCCAGCCACGAACCCCGCGAACCTGTTGCATGAGAGGTCCGCTGAACGTGCCTCCGAACGCCGTGTTCGAAACGAGGAGCGGGAACAGCTTGCGATCGCGAGTGCGCGCGCCGAGAGTGCCGATTATCAGCTGCGTCTGTGTGCGCTCCGGCTTGTCCACGATGACCACGTGACGGCCGCGGCGAGCGCGCGTCGCTGGGACATCCGACGTGTTCCTTCTCGAGCGTCTGACCTTCGGAAAATGGGAGGCAACGAGCGAGTGCACCTCAGCTTCGCTTACGTCGCCCGAGACCCCGACGAGAAACGCACCCCTGGCGATGTTCCTCGCGTAGAATTCTTTGGCATGTTGGATGCTGATGCGCGCAAGGCTGTCGGTGTGTCCACTCAAGGTGCGCCCGTACGGGTGCTCGCCAAAGAGCGCCTCTCTAAAACACACCGCACCCAAGACCTGGTCGTCGTCGAGCCGGGCGGTCAGCGCCGCCTCGGCCCGCCGTTTGAGCTTCGAGAAGTCGCTCCCGCGAAGCGCGGGGTGCCAAACTACATCGCCGAGAAGTGCGAGCAGCGGCTCCAAATTGCGGCGAAGCACCGTGGCGCGAACGCGCGTGGAACGCATCGACACTTCGACCGACATTCGAGCCCCGAGGCGCGCCAACCGGTCTTCGAATCGCTCCTGCGAAAGCCCACGGGGCCCACGTCTCATCAGATGCCCAGTGAGCTGGGCGAGGCCCTCCTGTCCCGCCGGATCCTGAAGACTGCCCACAGGAAGCGCGATCTCCAAATCCACGATAGGCAGCGCGTCGCTCGGTTCGACGAAGACATTCATGGCGCTTTTCGCAAGATCTCGACTCGCGTGCGGCGAGAGCGGCGAAGGTACTTGCTGACCGCGCGCTTCACGTCATCCGCCGAGACGTTCCGGTAGGCAGCGAGCCGGTCGAAGACGGCGGCACCGTCACTGGCGACGGTTTCGTAGAAGCCGATCTGTTCGGCCTTGCCGCCGGCGGTCTCCATGCTGTGCAAGAACGAAAGCTCGAGCTGATTGATCGCCTTGTCGAGCTCGCTTGGGTTCGGACCATCGCAAGCCAGCCGATCGATCTCGCCATCGAGGAGAGCAAGCGCGTCTTCCTTCGGTTTGCCCTCTCGGAGAAAGATCCACATCTCGAAAAGGCCGGGGTCGATGAAGGGCGAGATCGAGCCACGAACCGACAACGCGACTTCCTGATCGACGCAGAACAGTCGATGGAGCCGTGAGCTGGTCCCACCGAACAACACTTCGTTCGCAATGACGAGAGCCGGGGTGTCAGGGTCGGAAAATGACGGCGCTTGATACCCAATGAGGAGCTTTTCGGTTGGGGTGGGTGCTGTGAGCTGAAGAACGCGCTCCCCACGCTGTGAGGGCTCCTTCGCTGGCGTCGGGGGTTTCGCTGGGCGCGAAGCGGACAGGCCGCCATAGTGCTTTTGCACGTGCGAAAGAGCCTTTTGCTCGTTGAAGTCGCCAGCGATCACGACCGTGGCGTTGCCCGGCGCGTAGTACGTTCTGTAGAACTCTTGGCAATCGCGAACGGTGAAACTGCGAATGTCCTGCATCGAACCGATCGTTGGCCAGCGATACGGATGCCGGCGAAACGCGTTGTCGTAGAGCATCTCGAGGGCCTTGCCCTCGACGTCATCGTCGACACGAAGCTTGCGCTCGTTGGCGACCACTTCCTTCTCCGAGGTCACCTGCGGAACCCGCAGCACGAGATTCGCCATCCGATCGGCCTCGAGCTCGATCAGGAGCGGAAGCGCATCACGAGGCGCGTTCTCGTAGTAGCAGGTCCAATCGGTCCAGGTCGCCGCATTGGCTTCGGCCCCCGCCCCCTCCATCAGACGATCGAAGTCACCGTGCGGGTGGTTCCGCGTTTCGCTGAACATCAAATGCTCGAACAGATGCGCGAGCCCGGTCTTCCCTGGACGCTCGTTCCTCGAACCTACGCGAAACCATGTGTGATAGCTGACCGTCGGCGCGGAGCGGTCGACTAGCAACAGGACAGTCAACCCGTTGCCCAAGCGAAGGCGTCGGAGCTTGAGGGCGTCACCAAATGCATGATCGCGCACGAAAGTCCACCGCGCGTTACGCTTTCGAACGCCGCGGTTGAGCCGGTCGATTAGAACCTTGGGCGCTCCCATGAACGCGAGAGCGTGATTACCCGGCCAGTTGGGGTCAAGGCGATTTCCTTCGCTTGACCCCATCGCGAGGGGCGGGTAGCTCTCCGGCCATGTCGGAAGTTCGCGTTCGGTTTGCGCCGTCCCCCACGGGGTATCTGCACATCGGCGGGGTGCGGACCGCGCTGTACAGCTGGCTCTGGGCGCGCCAGCACGACGGCACGTTCATCCTTCGAATCGAGGACACGGACCGTGAGCGCAGCACCGAAGAGAGCATCCAAATCGTGCTCGACTCCATGCGGTGGCTCGGTCTCGATTGGGACGAGGGCCCTGAAGTCGGTGGGGACCACGGCCCCTACGTCCAGAGCGAGCGCCTCGACATTTACGCCGACTACGCCGAAACGCTGATCCGATCGGGCCACGCGTATCGTTGCTATGCGACGAAAGACGAAATCGCAGCCGCGCGCGAAGCGCACCAGAAGAGCGGCACCAAGGACGGCTTCCGCTTTCAGAGCCCTTGGCGGGACCGTGCCGATGCGCCCGAGGATTCGAACGCGCGCCACGTGATTCGGTTCCGCGCGCCTCACGACGGAACCACGAGTTGGATGGACGAGGTCAAGGGCCGGATCGACATCCTGAACTCGACGCAGCAGGACTTCATCTTGTTGCGTCCGGATGGTATGCCTCTCTACAACTTCGGCTGCGTCGTCGATGACCTGACGATGGGCGTCACGCTCGTGGCCCGCGGTGACGACCACATGATCAACACCGCGCCCCAGATACTTCTATACGAAGCGCTCGGCGCTCCCGTTCCCAAGTTCGCACACATGCCGATGGTGCTCGCACCTAACGGCGAAAAGCTCTCGAAGCGCCACGCCGCGGTCGGTGTTCTCGAGTATCGCGACATGGGCTACCTCCCGGACGCGGTCCTCAACTACTTGGCACGACTCGGCTGGTCGCATGGCGACCAGGAGATCTTCACGCGCCAGGAGCTCATCGAGAAGTTCAGCTGGGACCGCGTCGGCACGACCGCAGGCCGGTACGACGCCAAGAAGTTCCTTCACGTGCAGGCAGAGCACCTTCGGATGCTATCCGACGAGGAGATCGCGCGCTGGACGGTTCCCTTTCTAGCGAATATCGGGATCGAAGTCGGAGCAGACGACTCGGTTTTGCTGAAAACGATTCCCTACGTGAGGCCTCGCGCGGAAACCTTCATCGATGTTGCCGATGCGGTCGAGTACTTCTTCCGAGACGTCGAGTTCGAAGCCAAAGGCAAACGAAAGTTCCTGGTTCCCGCGAACGCCCAGGCCCTGCTGCGGCTCGCCGAGGTCGTGGAAACGGTCGAACCATTCACCCGAGAACCACTGGACGCAACGGTCAAAGCTTGGCTCGAAGAGAACGAGCTCCCGATGAAAGTCGTCGCACAACCCGCGCGCGTCGCGATGACGGGGCGCACACGGAGTCCTGGGCTCTTCGAGGTGATGGAAGTGCTCGGCAAAGAAAAGACTCTGGCGCGCCTGCGAACAGGCGCGGAGATCGCAGCGGCGGCGGAGACGCCGACCGCGTAACCTCGCGGCGCATCCTCCATACTCGTGGAACCCACCTTGCATACACTGGTCATCGTTCTCTATTTGGTTACGCTCGTGGCGTTAGCGCTATACGGAGCTCATCGAGGCGCGCTGCTCTTCTTGTACTTGCGCCACCGTCACGAGCGAACTGCACCGGAATCTCGCTTCGACGAAGCGGACCTACCCATCGTCACGGTCCAACTCCCCATGTTCAACGAGATGTTCGTCGCAGAGCGCCTGATCGACGCCGCGGCGCGCATCGAGTACCCACGCCACCGCCTCGAGATCCAGGTGCTCGACGATTCGACCGACGCCACGTCGGCAATCGCACGCAGCAAGTGCATGGCGCTGCGCGACGAAGGGCTCGATGTCGCCTATCTGCACCGGACCAACCGCACCGGGTACAAGGCAGGCGCGCTCGAAGCTGGCATGATGCGCGCGAAGGGCGATTTTTTGCTGGTATTCGATGCCGATTTCGTCCCGGGCCCCTCCATTCTTAGGGAGTTGATCGATTTCTTCCGGGACCCGTCCGTTGGGATGGTGCAAGCCCGATGGGCGCATCTCAACGGCGATCGTTCACCGCTCACTCGCTGCCAGGCGATGCTGCTCGACGGGCACTTCATCATCGAACACGCGGCGCGCAATCGCTCCGGGCGTTTCTTCAACTTCAACGGCACGGCAGGAATGTGGCGAAAAGCCGCGATCACGGACGCGGGCGGTTGGCAGCACGACACGATCACCGAAGACATGGATCTCAGTTATCGTGCGCAGCTCGCCGGTTGGAAATTCGTCTATGCCCCGCACGTGAGCGCTCCTGCGGAGCTCCCATGCGACATGAACAGCTTCAAAGGGCAGCAGTACCGTTGGGCCAAAGGTTCGGTTCAAACCGCGCGCAAGCTGCTCGGTTCGATTCTACGTTCACCGGTGAGCCGCAAAGTGAAGACCGAAGCGTTCTTCCACCTGACCAACAATCTGGCCTACGTGTTCCTGCTCGTGTTGGCATCGCTCCAGCTCCCAAACATGCTGATTCGCCGCCACATGGAGCATCCCGAGCTTCTGCTGCTCGATGTGCCGCTTTTCTTGGCTACGTGCGGATCTGTCGCAACATTCTACATGGTCGCGCACTACGACCTCTACGGCCAGCGCGTGCAAGCGCTCAAGCGGCTGCCGGCGATGATGGCGCTTGGTATCGGCCTCTCGATCAACAACGGTCGAGCTGCAATCGAGGGTCTGTTCGGGCGCGACGTCGAGTTCGTGCGGACGCCCAAGCGCGGTGTCGTCGACGGCAAACCTGCTTCGGGATCGTACCGTTACCGCGGCCGCTGGCCATGGCACAACACGATCGAGCTGGCGTTTGGGGTCTACTGCACGGCCACGCTGATCGTCGCGATCGCCACCCGGAGCTGGGCGAGCGTGCCCTTTCTGCTCCTGTTTAGCGGCGGATTCACTTACGTCGGCGTTGCGAGCCTCTACGAGGCGCTTCGGCTCAGGCTCGCTCAGAGCGACTCGGAGCTCACCGCGCAGGCACCGTCGACGCACTCCTCACCAAGTCCGCAATCGATGTTGAGCTGACACTCCGCCAGCACCTCGCTACTTCGCACGCAAAGGTTCTGCTCCTCGACAGGCGCACAGAAGCGGATTGTCGCGTCGATGCGCGCGCATTCGTCGTCGGTATCGCAGGGTGTACGGCACTGGCCGCGAACACAGACACGGCCTGGCTGACACTCGTTGTCCGGGCAGAACTGTTCCGGGCGAGTGTCGGGGATGCATTGGAACGAGCTGCAGTACTCGTGTTCGGCGCAGTTGCTATCGTCAGCGCAGCTGGTGAGGCAAGTGGCGTCGGTGCAAGGGCGGCACGCTCCGGCCACGCACTCCTGCGTCTCGGGGCAAGGCGCATCGAGGCAGGTCAATAGACACTCACCATCGATGCAGATCCGCGCGTCGCCGCACTCGAAGTTGAATTGGCAGCGGAAGGCGGGTGGGTCGGGTTCATCTTCGAGAGGGTTGAGACAAAGTCCGTTGTCCGCGCAGGTCGTGCCGACAGGACAATCGTATTCCTCTTCGCATTCACCGACGCAGCCGAGCGTCGTGCAGACCGCCTCTACGGCACAGTCGGTATCCGCCACGCACAGGTCCCGCCGCGGTGCGGGCTGCGGATCGCACTCGTCGCCACTACACAGGAAGCAGCCGCGGTCACTTAGCGGTCCGTCGGCAATACAGAAGTAGCGTGAATCGGTGTTGCAGCCGGCGAGCCCGGATAGCGCGATGATGAAGATCCCGAAGCGTTTCATAGGAGGTTCGACGCCCAGGCTCAGGGCATATTCACTGGCGGGATCGGCTTGAAAGCCAAAGTATTCCGTTGAATAACAGGGGCGAAATGAGTGGCCACAGCAAATGGTCGACAATTAAGCGACGCAAGGGTGCCCAGGATGCCAAGCGCGGGAAATTGTTCACGAAAGTCATCAAGGAGATCACAATTTCTGCGCGTGTCGGGGGAGGTGATCCCGAGGGCAACGCCCGGCTGCGGCGTGCGATCGACCTGGCCCGCAGCGTGAACATGCCAGCGGACAACGTGACCCGCGCGATCAAGAAGGGCACCGGGGAACTGGAGGGGGTCCAGTATGAGGAGCTCCTCTACGAGGGAGTGGGGCCCGATGGTGCGCTGTTCATTTGTGAGGTCGTCACCGACAATCGCAACCGAACGATCGCCGAGGTGCGCAAGCTCTTCGACAAGAACCATGGGCAGATCAGCAGCAGCGGTGCGGCGCTCTGGGCCTTCGAGCAAAAGGGCATCATCCGGGTCGACAAAGACGCCGCCACCGAGGACGAGCTCTTTGAGGCGGCCGTTGGCGGTGGCGCCGAGAACATGGAGCTGGTCGGCGACGAATGGGTGGTGACGACGGCTCGCAATGATCTCGACGCCGTTCGAGATGCGATCGATAAGGCGGGGACCGCTGTACGTGAGGCGGCGCTCGCTTACATCCCCAACAATCCCAAAGTCGTCGAAGGCAACGACGCGGCGAAGCTGATTCAATTGTACGAAGCGCTCGAGGACAACGACGACGTCCAGAACGTATTCTCTGACTTCGAGCTCAGCGAGCAGGCGCTCGCGGAGATGGCCTAACACGCCCATGCGTGTCCTGGGCATCGACCCCGGCAGCCGGCGCACCGGCTGGGGTGTGGTGCAGCTCGAAGGCACGCGGCTTCGCCATGTTGCAGCTGGGACAATTGCAGTCCCGGAGAAGCAACCGCTCGCCAAGCGACTCCACCTGATCCACCTGGGGCTGCAGCAGATCATCGCCGAGCACCAGCCCGAGTCCGTCGCGGTAGAAGAAATCTTCTTCGCGAAATACCCCAACGCCGCCCTGAAGCTCGGTCATGCCCGTGGAGTGGCGTTGCTGGTAACCGCGGAGTCCGGCCTCGAAGTGCACGAATACCCACCGGCGATCGTGAAGCGCACGGTGGTCGGCCGGGGTGCTGCCGATAAGACGCAGGTGGGGCGAATGGTCTCGGCGGTGCTGGGGCTGAAGACGCCGCCCGAAGAGGACGCCGCCGACGCGCTCGCAGTCGCGATCACGCATCTCCAAGCAAGCCGCTCGAAAGCCATCAGCCGCTGACACCGACGCTGGCACTGACACCGCCACGGTCACGGTCCCACGGCCTCGGTCTCGGCCCCTCAGTCTCGGCCACGGTGCCCCTTCCCGGATTTCCAGACATCTGTTCAGTAACCTGCTACCTTCCTCCCGTGATCGGCAGGCTTAGCGGGACGATCGAGCATCGGGAAGTGGATGGCTCGGTCATCGTCGATGTGAATGGTGTCGGGTACGAGGTGTTTCTGCCGCTGGGGGCGGCGGGGCGCGCCGAGTCCGAGCCCGGGGCGCCCCTTTCGCTGCACATCCATACGCACGTCCGCGAGGACGCGATGACGCTGTTTGGTTTTGCCACGACCGAGGATCGTGCGGCCTTCCGCGCCCTGCTCAAGGTGAGCAGCATCGGGCCGAAGCTTGCCCTCGCCATCATCGGCGTGATGAACGCCGCCGAGCTTCAGGACGCAATTGCGCGCCAAGACAAGACCGCCTTCAGAGGAATCACCGGTGTCGGCAAGAGGACGGTCGAGCGAATTCTCGTGGATTTGGAAGGCAAGCTCGACTTCGCCTCGCGCGGCAAGACAGGTGTTCGGCTCCGGGCGGTTCCGAACGCAACGGGCGCGGCGGGAGACGCGGTCGTTGGTGCTCTGGTGCAAATGGGATACAAACGAAGTGAAGCGGAGGCCGCAGTCGGAAGTGCCAGAGACGCTTCGAGCGACGACAACGTGGAAGGACTGTTGCGCGCTGCGCTATCGGCATTGTCATGACTGAGATGGAAGCCAGAGCCAACGAGACCCTGGGCATCGACGAGCAGGCCGAAGACCGCGCGTTCGATCGAAGCCTCCGTCCGGCGCGCTTCGAGGACTTCGTTGGCCAGGAGCGGATCAAAGACAACCTGCGGGTCTTCGTCGAAGCAGCACGGCGGCGAGGTGACCCGATCGACCATACGCTGTTCTGCGGGCCCCCAGGGCTCGGCAAGACCACGCTGGCCCTGATTTTGGCGGGTGAACGCGGGGTCACGCTCCATTCCGCGTCCGGCCCTGCAATCGAGCACAAGGGCCAGCTCGCCGCGCTTCTCACGAAGCTCGAGCCCAACGACGTGCTCTTCATCGATGAGATCCACCGTCTCAACGCCACGGTGGAAGAGAACCTGTACACGGCCGTCGAGGACTTCCGGATCGACATCGTCAACGGTGACGGCCCATACGCACAGACGCTTCAGCTTCCACTCAGCCCGTTCACCTTGGTGGGCGCGACCACTCGAACCGGACTGCTGACCAATCCCATGCTGTCGCGCTTCGGGTACGTAGCGCGTCTCGACTACTACCCGGAAGACGCGTTGCGCACGATCATCGAACGAAGCGCGCGCTTGCTCAATTTCGCGATCACGGCCGAGGCAGCGCAGGAGCTCGCGCGCAGGTCGCGGGGCACCCCTCGCATCTCCAATCGCCTGCTGCGGCGGTCGCGCGACTTCGCGGAGGTTTTGTCCGATGGCAAGCTCGACGCCGAGACTGCACGGGAGGGGCTCACCCGTCTCGACGTCGATGACGCGGGCCTCGACCAAATGGACCGGCGCTATCTTACAGTGATCATCGATCACTACGACGGCGGCCCGGTCGGAATCGAAACCTTGGCGGCGGCGCTGAGCGAACCGCGCGATACGCTCGAAGATGTGTATGAGCCCTATTTGCTTCAGAGAGGCCTCTTGGCACGCACGGCGAGGGGACGTGTCGCGACCCGACATGCCTTCGAGCACCTCGGCAAAAAGCAGCCAGCCGGCGAGCAATCCGGCCTGTTTTGAGCCATTTGTGAAGAATCTGCGCACCCCAGCGGGGCGCTGTTAGAGTCGAAACCCCCAATGAATTCCCGCCCTAGCGCGGCCGAAGAGGGCCTGTTGTGCTCTGCCGAGGGCTTGTTGTGCTCTGCCGAGCGCTGGGCACCCGCCGATGCGGAGCTCTGGCGGCGGTGGCGGGAATCGCTTCGCGCGGATCAACGGGCAGACGCGCTCCTGCCGCTGCAAGCTGCACTGTCGGGGCTCGTCGCGTTTCGTCATCTCGAAAACCATCCGCTCTCCGTGCCTGTCACCGATTTCCGTCCGCATCTGCATGCCGTGCGCGTGACCTATGTCTGGGCGCTCGAGCTCGTCGCCCAACTCCGAGGCGACAGCGCCCCAGAGCGACGACTCCAGGCCGTGGGCGATCCCGAGGCCGAGCCTCATTCCTCCTTGCGCGCGCTCGAACGTTCGCTGACCGATGCACGTCGGGTGAGCGAGCGGCTCCTCGAGCTTCCGCTGGTCGACGCGGGCTCTTTTCAAGCAAGCTGCGATCTCTTCCTGCGCGACCTCGGGCGCAACGTGTTCTTTCGGCCCCCGGAGCCGCTCGAGTTCTCCAACGTCGCAGAGCTCGTTCGCCCCGATGGACTCACGCCGGAGCTCGACGCGTGGAAGAGCGAGGCAGCCAAGATGACCACCATGGTCGCATTCTTGACCCTGCTCCGCAGTCATCGATTCCTGGGCATCGCCGACCAGCAGATCCGCGAAGACGACGGCCTCTATCGTGCGCACATCGTGGTTTCCGCAGTGCGAAGAGAGCTGCGGACGCTGACTCGCTTTCTATTGGTACAGGGGGTGGAGACCTTTGCCGACGAGCTCGAGGCACGGCTGCTATCACTCGATGCCCACCACATCACCGGCGCTCGAGCCGAGATCACGAAGACCTCCAGGCAACTCCAAGAGCTGCGAGAATCGGTCGAGGCGCTCGCGATGGAGATTCACGCCAGGGCGCGGTCTGCGCTCGACGGGCCCTTGCCGGAGCTTCACCCGGAGCGAGGCCACGCCCTGCCAGCCGAACGAATGCGAAATGGAATTCGCGAAGTTCGCCGAACCGTGAAGGACGCAGCCAAGCAGCTCCGCTCCCTGGGCCGCCCCATGCGTGACCCGAAGGAGGAGCGCAAGAGCGAGCGCGTGCGGAAGAACACGCACCAAGACATTTGGGCGTTCCGGTTCATCTTGCGCGCGTTCACCGCCAAGGCATCCGTCGCCTCGGTCGGTGCCGACTACTGGAGCGATGCTGGGAGTCTCGAGTTCGTGGGCGAGTTCGTGCGCCACTTTCGCGTGTTCGGTCCGCGGTTGACGCGAGCGACGGAGTACCGGCGTGGAGGGCCGCTGACGCGCGCAGTCAGCGCATTGAGTCACCGCGAAGCGATCAACGCAGCGAGCCTCAACCTCGCCACGCACGAGTGTATTCTGTTTCTCGAGCATCTCGACGAAGCGCTTGCCGATGTACCGCGATCGCTCCTTGCGCCATTCGATAAGAACAAGGCCGCGAGCGAGCTCCGGGGCTACCTTTCGGCAGCGAAAGATCGCACGGCGGCTGACCGTATCGCGGCTGGCGCGTTCGGCTTGGTCGATCCGGGGCGCGCGCAGGCGAGTTAGACCACGAACCCGAACGCTGCGAGAGTCCGCTCGATCACCCAGAACGCGGAGAGCGATCCAATGATGTAGGCTGGAACGGTTCGCTGGACTTGCCATCCGGATGGGAGCACGCGCCGGACGAGCGCAAAGCTCAGGCCGGCCACCGCGATCACTCCGAGCTGACCGATCTCGAGACCCAGGTTGAAGCCGAGGAGAGCGAGCGGGATCTCCTCGGTCGGGAAGCCGGCGTCGAAGAGGACCGAGGCGAAGCCGAGGCCATGAAGCAGGCCGAGCGCTCCCGGGAGCGTCCACGGATGCTTCCAGACAGGGCCGTGTTGCCCCGACTGGATCTCGAGCGCGAGGACGACGATCGTGAGGGCGATCAAGGCTTCGACGAGGGCCATTGGGACCGAGACGATCCCGAGCACCGACAGGGCCAGGGTCAGGCTGTGACCTACGGTGAACGCAGTGACTGCAGCGATGAGCCGGCGATGCCAGCCGAAGAGAATCAGAAGCCCGAGGACAAACGTAAGGTGGTCCCAACCTGTGAGGAGGTGCTCGACCCCAAGCGCCAGGTACTCGAAGAACGAATGGGACGCGTCTTCCTGCGCCTTGATGGTGAGCTGGGGCGTGCGGGTGTCGAGGATCGCATGGTGAACCTCGCCGTCAGCACGAACGAAACGAACGACGACATTCACGCTCGAGTCGGCGAAGCCATCCACGCGAATGACGGCGCCGATCATGTCGGGCGGGTCGCAGCGAAGCTTCAAGGTCTGGACGACGGCGGTTTCGTCCTCGGTCTTGTGACGTTCCGCCGGACCCAACTGTGTGCAGGCCTCGGGAATCCGAGGTTGTAGCGATTGCCCGGTAGGCCGCTTCACCGGCGCGCGCCAACGCATCGTGACCTCCCCATCGAGCGCCTGCTCGAACGAAAGTACCGAAGGGGCAAGCGGGTGAGCGGAGACTTCGGCGGCAGCGCCGAGCGCGAGAGCCACGAGCGGAAGAGCAAGGGCACCACGCATCAGGGCGTCCTCTCGACCTGCACTGTGTAAGCGCCACGGAGCGCGTCCATACGCTCGATTCGGAGCGCGTCACGGATCTCACGCAAACGATCGGCGCGCACCTCTGCGACGATCACTTCGAGCTCTGGGAGGTAGGCGGGGTCCTTGTCGATGACCCGCACGAAGTGGAGGCCGTAAACCGAAGTCGCCGGCCCTTGCCACTCCCCCGGAACAGCTTCCTCGATGGCCTTTGCCAGCTCGAGGCCGTAGTCGTCCTTGATCTGTGACGGCGTGGCCGATTGTTCCAATCGTAAACCCGGCAGGGGATCGCCCAAACCCTGCGGAGCCTCATCACCTAGCATCGACAGCTGCTCTCGCATCGAGCCGGCGTCGGCCGGTAGAGTATCCCCGCGTTTCGAGCGACTCAAGAACACGTGTTGAAAGCGAACCCTGCCCTCGCGCTCGAACCGGTCCCGGTGTGCCTGAAGATGTGCCTCGAGCTGCTCGCGGGTCGGCATTCGATCCTCGGGCACGTAGGCGAGCGATTCCCCCGCACGGTATAGAAGCCTCGACCGTACGACCGGATCGTGGGCCTGCATGTTCATTTCGAGCGCCCGTTCGTAGAGCGCCAGGTCGTCGGCGGTGGAATTCGGCTCGATGAAGCGCATGTTTCGCACCAGGTGGGTAAACACGATCGGGTCGCGCCGGTCCCAGCCGTACCGCCGCGCTTCATTGAGCAGGATCGCTTCACGGACAGTGTTCGCGACCTCCGCCTCGGTCGCGTCCATCGGCACGCGGACGGTGATCTCCGGGCCTTCGATGCGGCGCCCCTCCACGATTACTTTGGCGCCAAAGAGCAGGCCACCGATCAGAAAGAAATTGAGGAGTGTGCGCAGCATCTGCATTAGAGGGCGACTTCGCCCTGAAAGACAAAGCGCGCGGGTCCCTGCATCAGTACGGTGTCGCCGGGGGCGCCAACGGTGATCATCAAGGGTCCGCCGGGCAGTCGAATGCTGAGTTGCTCTTCGCGCTCTGCCCGGCCGGTCTCGACAGCCGCGACCGCTGCGGCGCAAGCCCCGGTACCGCAGGCCTGGGTCCAGCCGGCGCCGCGCTCCAGAACGTCGAGCCGCATCGTGCTGCCCTCGTGCTCCGAGACGAAGCCCACGTTGACGCCTTCGGGGAACTGCGCCCTGTCTTCCTGAAGCGCCGCACCGAGCCGGAAGCGAGCGTCCCCGACCTCGTCGAAGGTCACGACGTGGGGGTTGCCCATCGACACGCCCGTCAGGCGAAGAGCGCGGCCCGCAACCGAATGAGGCCGATCGAGCCAGGGCAGATCCGAGCTCAAGGGAAGGTCGGCGGGCGACAGAGATGGCGGCGCCATCTGCACGGCGACCGATTCCGCGCCAGGGCGGTTCACGACCAGGCAGGAATGAGGTCCCGCCAGCGTGTCGATCGCCACGTCGAGGGTCGGCTCCCCGGCGCGTCGCGCAAGGTGCAACGCCACACAGCGAATTCCGTTACCGCACATCCCGGGCACCGACCCGTCCGAATTGATCACATCCATCGAGGGAGCATCCAAGTCGACAGTGAGAACCCCGTCACCGCCGACCCCGCGATGCCGATCGCAAAGCGCAAGCGCCTGCTCGCTCGTGAGCCGCACCCCGCCAAGCGCTTCCTTCTCCACGATCAAGAAGTCGTTCCCGAGACCTTCGTACTTGTAAAACGGCAGCAGCATCGAGACCCCGTTGTAGAGCCCCCCACCCGAAACAGCAAAGCACCCGCCATCACGCCGGCACCGACGCTCACACCGGCACCAACGCTGAGTCCGCCGCTGGCACTGACGCTGACACTGGCGCTGGCACTGACGCCGACGCTGACACTGACGCTGACACTGGCGCTGACGCTGGCACTGACGCTGGCACCGATAGCGTCGCCAGGAATTAACCCTTTCGAAAAGGGGACTGTCCCCTTTTCTTGCTGTCAGAACCTGGGGGGGCTGAGTTGCGTTGATCGGCGAGCACGCCCGCAGGACCGTAGCGAGGAATACTCCCGTATTCCGCGGCGAAGATTCTAGGACGTAAGCCGACAGATGGCGGCGGATCGCCCCGTCAGCTGCAGCCCATGGAGTTGCCGCAGTTCAGGCAGCGATAACAGGCCCCGTTACGCACCGTGATGTGACCGCACTTATCGCACATCGGGGCGTCGCCCATCATCTCGCCCAGCTGCTGGTCGAGGGCGTTGCCTTGGTGTGCTCCTTCATCGAAGCCGAAGGTTACCTGCTCGGCGGGCTCGATGGCCGGTGGGGGCTCGCTTGGCTGCGAACCCTCTAGGCGATGCACCGCGGCAACGTCGGTTGGGTTCTGGAGCTCTTCTTGCTCCTCCTTGGGCGGCACCTGGGCAAAATCGTACTGCTTCAGATATTCCACACCGAGGACGCGGAAGACGTAGTCGATGATCGAGGTTGAGAACTTGATGTTCGGGTGACCCTCGACGATGCCCTGGGGCTCGAAGCGGGTAAAGGTGAACTGCCTGACGTACGCATCGAGCGGCACACCGTGCTGGAGGCCCATCGACACACTGATCGCGAAGCAGTTCATCAAGGAGCGGAACGCCGCGCCTTCTTTGTGCATGTCGACAAAGATCTCGCCGAGCGAGCCGTCCACATACTCGCCGGTACGAAGGAAGACCTTGTGCCCACCGATGCGCGCTTCCTGCGTGAAACCGCTGCGCTTCTTCGGGAGGCGGTGACGCCGGGTCGTCGGCGGCGTGAGCCACTCTTGCACCGGAGCCACGACGGCCGGTGCTGGAGGCTGGGCCTCTACGGTCTCTTCTTCCTTGTCTTCATCTGTGGAGTCGGCCTTGGCGTTGAGCGGCTGTGAAGACTTCGAGCCATCACGATAGAGTGCGACCGCCTTCAGACCGAGCTTCCAGCCCTCTTTGTAGATCTCCTCGACGTCCTCGATGGTCGATTCCTGCGGAAGGTTCACGGTTTTGGAGATCGCGCCCGAAAGAAACGGCTGCGCTGCCGCCATCATGTGAACATGTGCCATCGGCTCTAGGAAACGCTCGCCGATCTTGCCGCAGCGGTTGGCGCAGTCGAACACCGGGAGATGCTCGGCCCGGAGGTGCGGTGCCCCTTCGACCGTCATCCGGCCGATCACGACGTCATTGATCTCGCCGACCTCTTTGTCGCTGTGACCTAGATAGCGGAGTAGATGGAAACCCGGCTTGCCATAGACCTCGGGTTTGATCTCGAGTCGCTCGTACGCCTCGGTGCCAATCACCCACGGCGCTAGCGCGGAGCCAACATCGAACACCCCTCGAAGCGCAGCTTCTGCTTTTTCGATCTCGCGCTCGGTTAGCCCGTTCTCGAGCAGGGCCTTTCGGCCACAGTGGGGCGCACCGGTGAAGGTGTTGGTGCCGGTCACGTAGGAGACGATGTCGGCGAGTTGTGCGTCGGTGTAACCGAGATTCTGAAGCGCCTTGGGCACGCTCTGGTTGACGATCTTGAAGTACCCGCCGCCCGCGAGCTTCTTGAACTTCACCAGCGCGAAGTCTGGCTCTATGCCGGTCGTGTCGCAGTCCATCAGCAAGCCGATGGTGCCGGTCGGCGCCAGCACGGTAGTCTGCGAGTTGCGGTAGCCGTACATCTCGCCGAGCTTGCAGGCCAGGTCCCAGTCCTCGTGTGCGGCCTGAATGAGCTCCGGAGGACACGTGGTCGGTTCCTCGTCGGTCATCCCGGGGCCACCGGTCTCGTTGATGCGGTACGCCGCGTCCCGATGCTTGCCCATCACACGAAGCATGGGCTGGCGGTTGCGCTGGAAGCCGCCGAACGGACCCTTGCTCGCAGCGATCTCCGAAGAGGTCGCGTAGGCGTGACCGCAAAGGATCGAGGTGAGCGATGCGCAGATCGTCCGGCCCTCGTCACTGTCGTAAGGAATGCCGAGCTGCATCAGCAAGGTGCCGAGGTTCGCATAGCCAAGCCCTAAAGGCCTGAAATTGTGGCTGTTTTTTGCGATCTCGTTCGTCGGGTAGCTTGCGTAGTCGACCGCGATGTCCATCGCGATGATCAGGACGCGGATCGCCTGTCGGTACCCTTCGATGTTGAAGCGGCCCTCCTCGTCGAGGAACTTCGAGAGGTTGATCGACGCAAGGTTACACGCGGAGTTGTCGAGGAACATGTACTCCGAGCACGGGTTCGATGCGTTGATGCGGTCGGTATTCGGGCATGTGTGCCAGTCGTTGATTGTGGTGTCGTACTGGAGACCGGGATCGGCGCAGCCGTGTGCCGCCTGGGCGACCTTCCGCCACACGTCCCGCGCCCGGTACGTGTCGGACACCTCCCCGGTGGTGCGAAAGGTCGTCTTCCACTCGCCGTCGGTCTCGACCGCGTTCATGAACTCGTCGGTCACGCGCAGCGAGTTGTTTGAGTTCTGGCCCGACACCGTGTGATAGGCGTCGCCGTTGAAGTCGGACTCGTAGCCGGCCTCGATGAGAGCCCGGGCTTTCTTCTCCTCGCGGACCTTCCACTCGATGAAGTCGATGATCTCCGGGTGATCCATGTCGAGGCAGACCATCTTCGCGGCGCGGCGTGTGGTGCCGCCAGACTTGGTTGCGCCCGCGGCGCGGTCGAGGACTTCGAGGAAGCTCATCAAGCCGCTCGAGGTCCCGCCGCCGGAAAGCTTCTCCTGCTTGCCTCGGATCTTCGAGAAGTTGGTGCCGGTACCGGAGCCATATTTGAAGAGACGCGCCTCGTTCTTGATCAGCTCATAGATCGCCATGAGGTCGTCATCGACGGCCTGGATGAAGCAGGCGGAGCACTGTGGATGCTCGTACGCGGTGTCGGTCTTGAAGATGACGTCCTGCTCGGGGTCCCAGGCGTAGTTGCCGCCCGACCCTTCGATGCCGTACCGCTGGTAGAGGCCGCAGTTGAACCAAACCGGGGAGTTGAACGCTGCCTTTTGATGGACGAGGAGGTGGGAAAGCTCGGCCTCGAAGGTGTCCGCGGCTTCCTTGTCGGCGAAGTACCCACCAAACTTGTCACCGGCCTCGCGCAGCGAGTGGGCCACACGATAGACCAACTGGCGAACGCTACGCTCGCCCTTGTTCTTATCGCCGTCGATGCCGGCCTTCCGGAAGTACTTGGACACTGCGATGTCGGTCGCAAGCTGACTCCAGCCCTCGGGGACTTGAGCGCCCTTGAGCTCGAACACCACCGAGCCGTCCGAATTGGTGATCTGGCTGTCGCGAAGGACGTAGTCCGCGTCTTCGAGGGGATCCGAGCCCGCCGCTGTCAGCTTGCGGTCCATCGATAGACCGCCCGCCTGCTGCGAAACCTCGGCCCGTCGGGCACCTTCGATCTCCAAATTGCTAGTCATTCCCCGAGTATCAAGTGCCACAGTATACCTCCAACCAGACGCAACTCACCATCCAGGTAAATCCACCATCCATCCCCAGGTAGACCACCACAATCCACAATCGTCCCACAATGGGTTGCGCTGGCAGCCTCGTTACCACCACAACCGCTTGGGGGCGGACCTGCGAAGTAGCTCCGCGATACCGGGGCAGTCAAGTAGAAACGATCGGCCCAAATTGCTTTCTTTCTTTCGCCTGCGATTTCCAGGACTTGAGAGGGGCGCGCAGCGCGATTTTCTGCTATTTCGCACCGCGTCATAGAACTCGCTCCCTCAAACCGCCTCACATGACACCGCATGTATAGTCATAATACCCATCCTACTAGATATGGGGGTGTGACCTCAAAAAATACGCAACATTTAGGGTTGCGTGTGTGCTCTTATCCGACAATGAACGTTGTCATGCCACCCCCTGATCGAAGCCTTTCCCCCTCTGTGACGCCCTCAAGATCGTTCGCCAAGTCCGCGTAATGCGAGCCCTTCTTTCGCCCGCACCGTGCCCATGGAACGAAGTGGGATAAGACCGAGGCATCATGAAGGTCCACCTGGTCGACGGAACCTACGAGCTCTTCCGATCCTGGTTCGGCGCTCCGGAGTCGAAGTCGCCCAGAGGACAGGAAGTAGGCGCGACCCGAGGCTTCTTGCGGTCGATGGCGGCGATGCTTCGGGACGACGAGGTGACCCACGTCGGCTGCGCGTTCGACCAGCGTGTCGAGTCGTTCCGGAACGAGCTCTTCGATGGCTACAAGACGGGAGAGGGATTGGAACCGGCGCTCTTCGCTCAGTTCCCGTTGGCGGAGCGAGCGAGCCAGGCGCTCGGGATGGTCACTTGGCCCATGGTCACGTTCGAGGCCGATGATGCGCTTGCCGCCGCGGCCGAGAAGTTCGCCGACGCTCCGGACGTCGAGCAGGTCGTGATCTGCTCGCCCGACAAAGATCTCTGTCAGTGCGTACGCGACCGCGAGGTCGTGACCCTGGATCGACGCAGAGAAATCGTCCTCGACTCCGACGGCGTACGCGAGAAGTTCGGTGTGTGGCCTGAATCGATCCCGGACTACTTTGCGCTCGTCGGAGATCCGGCAGACGGGATCCCCGGGATCGCGCGCTGGGGAGCCAAGAGTGCGTCGACGGTGCTCGGTAAGCTCTTGCACCTCGAGAACATCTCAGACGATCACGAACAATGGGGCGTAAAGGTTCGCGGCGCCGCGGCGCTCGCGCAGAACCTGAGAGAGCAACGTGACGACGCGATTCTGTATCGAACCCTCGCAACGTTGCGAACCGATGTGCCGATCGAGGAGTCGCTCGACGACCTCCGCTGGGAAGGGCCCGACCGCCCTGCGCTCGAAGCGCTCTGCGAAGAGCTCGGTGAACGAACGCTGCTCGATCGGATCTGAGCTCAGGAGAAACGGATGTCGGGGTGAAGCGCGTCTAGGTACTCGCGGGCCCGGCGTGCGTAGTTGGCCGCGCCCTTTTCGAGACCCGCGCGTTGGCTCGGCTCGATCTGGCGAACCACCTTCCCTGGAGAACCAAGAACGACAGAATAGTCGGGAATTTCCTGCCCCTGGGTAATCAGCGCGTTCGCTCCAATCGTGCAGTACTTGCCGATCTTCGCGCGATTCAGAATGACCGCGTTGATGCCGACGAGGCTGTAATCTCCCACCTCGCAGCCATGGACGATGGCATGGTGGCCGACGGTCACGCCCCGGCCGAGGATGACCCGAATCCCAGGATCGGTGTGCAGCACGGCGCCATCTTGAATGTTGGTTTCTTCGCCGATGATGATCTCGTCGGAGTCGCCCCGCAAGACCGCATTGAACCAAACACTGGACTTGTCCTTGAGGACGACCGAACCGATTAGGTCGGCCGAGCTCGCAACGAACACCTCGCCTTCGATTCGCACACGCTTTTGTCCGAGCTCGTAGATCATCAGAGTGCGCTGCCCTTGAACAGCACCGGTGAGTAGATGTTGAGTCCGATGGTCACTTGCCAGGTCTCCGCGTTCAGGTTCGAGTCGCGCGCGGTGAAACCGTAAAATGTTGGGAAACGGAAATTGACGAAGACGTCCATCATCGTCGTACCGCCTTCTACGGTGTAGCCCGCGCTGAGCCCGAGTGGGATGAAGTAGAATGGACCCCCGATCAATCCCGAGGTTCGGACGTTAATCGACTTACCGAGGTCGAAGAACGTCATGCCGCTCAGGAGTTCGAGGAAAAACTGATCGGTAGCGTTGGCGACGAACTTGAATGGCAGATTGAGACTCCACGCCGACGGCCCTTGGGGAATGTCGTCGACGACGAACTCGAGGCCGGTGTCGAAGGCAAACTGTTCGTGGATGATGAACCGAAGAGGGATGCCGCCGAGAAATCCGAAGTTCGTTCGCGAGGGAATCCGAAAGACCGCGTCGAACGCCATCTTCACGACCTCGCGGTCGAGCACCTGGAAGCGGCCATACAGCGGAATGTCTCCGAACTTCGCCTCGGGCGACATGCTGAAGGTGATCAATCCTTCACCACCGAAACCGAACGTGGGAAAGAGGGCGATGCCTGGAAAGGACCCCATGCGGTAGCGCGAGAACCCTATCTCGAAGTCCCGAGCAAGGGTGATCGCGACGCCAAAGTTCATGGTGGAGATCGTGCCGGACGGGCCAAACACCGCGGCATCGGTGCGCCGACCAACGACGGTGTCGAATGTGCCGCGCATCATCCCGCGGGGCATCGTGAGGTCGCGGTTCGCGTAGCGGATGTCGTAGAACTCGGAAGCATTCCGCTTCTTTTCTCCAACCGGGGGCGGCTCACTCTCCTCGACCCAGTCCGGGTTCTGAGGGGAACGCTCCTCGTACTCGGTCGGCGGGGCGTCGGCCCAGTCTGGATTGGGCTCGGTGCGAGGCGGCTCAATGGGCTCAGGGTCGGGTTCGGGAGAACCTGGCTCAGGGTCGGATTCGGGAGAATTGCTCGGAGGCTCGGGATCGGCGGGGGCAGCAATCGGCTTCCCCCAGTCCCCGGACTGCGCGGACGAGACGGCCGGGAGGGCGAACGCGACCAAGCTCAGTAGAGAGAATAAACGGAGGGTTCTAAACACAAACCCGCCCATAAACCAATCCAAGTGCGGTGCCAAGCCCGGACCCTTCGGCCCGCGCGAGCCCACATTGCGCGAGGGGCGCACATGC
>CALLDH010000046.1 GCA_937998345.1 uncultured bacterium
GATAGTAGAGATCCTGCCGAAAGGTGCCTTTGTCGATCCCGGTGGCCAGGTCGCGGTTGGTGGCCGCTAGGACCCCAGGGTAGCGCAATGTGGCGTTGGGTCCGGCCTGGGCCCCGACCAGCTCGGAGAGCCTCGACGCGCGCCCATCGGCCACTCGATCCTACCGCAGGGCACAGTACTTCATTTTGATCGATCGCGGCGGCAGTCAAGACTCGTCGATTTGCTGGAAGTACTTGAAATGATGAGAGATCCGTTCGTGGCCGGGTACTTGCACTGTTCTCAGGGTGGCTCCAGGTAGACCTGCTCGCGGTCGGCCACCGGAGCCACCACGGCACTTTCAAAGAAGATCGGAGAGAAATAGATGAGAAACGAAACGGGAATGATCAAGACGAAGGCGGCTCGGAGAGCCTCGAGACGAAGACCGATCTCCTCATACTGGTGGCTGGCCTTTGTTCTATTCCTGTTCGTCGCGCCCTCAGTTGCTACCGCAGAGGCCGACCGGAACGAAGCACCGATGAACTCTCACGCTAGGCGCTACGGAGGCGGATGGGTGTGCGATTGGGGCTACCGGAACGTCGATC
This sequence comes from uncultured bacterium, assembly GCA_937998345.1. Lineage (GTDB taxonomy): Bacteria > Myxococcota_A > Polyangia > Polyangiales > Houyiibacteriaceae > SG8-38. Next base: position 582 of record CALLDH010000046.1, read on the forward strand.
AGTCCTGCGTAGCCGTCCAGGTGCCTCCGGATGCTTATCTGGACTCTTCCGGGAATGGATGGGAATGCAGTCGAGGCTACCGAAAAGTGGGCGAAGCCTGCGCCATGATCGAAGTACCACCTGAGGCCTTCCTGAGATCCGGCGGGGGTAGTTGGGAGTGCGCTCGAGGGTACCGGCGGGTCGACCAGTCCTGCGTTGCCGTCGAGGTGCCTGAGAACGCCTACCTGACGGACTCCTACGGCAGCGAATGGCAGTGCGATCGGGGTTATCGACCGGTTAACGAGGCCTGCTCCGAGGTCGTCGTGCCTCCGAACGCATTCCTGGGGTCGCGCGGGCGCGATTGGAGGTGCGAGCGAGGCTACCGGCGGGTCGACCACTCCTGCGTGGCTGTCAAGGTTCCTGCACACGGCTATCTTGACGCTTACGGTAGCGGCTTTGCATGCGAGCGGGGCTTCAAACAAAGCGGTAGCTTGTGCACATCCATCGAGATACCTCCACAAGCTCATCTTGTGCCCTCGGGTAGCGACTGGCAATGCGATCGTGGGTACCGGAGAAGCCACGATTCGTGTGTCGCGGTCGAAGTTCCTGAGCACGGCTACCTCGACGCCATTGTGCGTGATTGGGAGTGCGAGCGGGGTTACGTGAAGACCGGCCTGTCGTGTCTGGCGTTGGTGGTACCAGCGAACGCTCACATCGGTTATTCCGGAAACGATTGGGCTTGCAACTCGGATCATCGGCGGCAGGGTGACAGCTGCACCGCGAACTAGATGTGGAGGTCGGATGGGGATCCGAGGCAACCAGGGCAATTGCTCATCGACCCCTGTGCGACCCGAGGAGCGAAAATGAGAGTCGATTCGCGATCCAAAGGGGCTGGGGCTGTAAAACTGCCCGATGTCGAGCCACTCGTGGGTAGGAAGAACGAGAGCGACGCCGACCGTTTGCGGCGGACGACGACTCCGGAGGGCATGAGCGTGGAGCTGGTGTCGGCATTTGCCGGAGACCGCGACTTGACCGAAACCGATCGCAATCTCATTCGTTTGCAGAAGATGGTCAGGGGCGACGAATTCTACTCGGATCTGCTTTATGCAATCTCTCACCACTACTTTGCGCCCGAGATCGCCGCGACTCTGTGGCAGGAAATCCTCTCACACAAGAACCTGATTTCGGCGCAACTTGGCAGGAACGTGCGCGTTACTGTCGCCACCTTGGACTATCTCTCGAACATCACGAGTGAGCTGCCGAACCCGACTCTCATCACCGAGACCTACGTCTCTGAAATAGCCAGTCTCGCTCTGCGCGACGGGATGACAGGACTCTTCAACCACTCGACCTGTTACGAGTTGTTGGAGTTGGAGCTGAGGAACCATCGGCGATACGGCGCTGGCGTGTCCCTGTTGCTTCTGGACATCGATGACTTCAAGTCCGTGAACGATAGGAAGGGCCATCAAGAGGGAGACAGGATTTTGGTCGAGCTCGCGAGGACCCTGACAGAGCAGGCGAGAGATACCGATATCTGTTGTCGCCTTGGCGGTGATGAGTTCGTGGTCATTCTGCGTCTGACGAACGATGCGAGCGAGGCGTTCAATATGGCCGAGAGGATCAGAGCGAAGGTCGCAACCATCGCCTGTAATGGTCAACGACTGGCCATCAGCGTTGGAGTGGCCTTGTGCGATCACCTGACCAACTCGCCGCGAGCGCTTGTTGAAAGAGCAGATCGAGCCCTGCACAAGGCGAAGATGGACGGAAAGGATCGGGTCATCCTGGCAGGTCGAGACCGTACAGACCTCGTTGGGGAGCAGGTCACCGATAGGCTGGCCTCTCCTATTTCTGATCCGCGCGTTTAGCTCGAACGAGACCCCAGCTCTTGAGTCTTCGGTACAGCGTCACCGAGCCGATTCGCAGCTGTTCGGCGGTGCGTGTCCGGTTTCCGTCGTTGAGTTTGAGGACCGCAAGGATGTATTCCTTCTCGACATCGGCCAGCGACTGCACTACTCCTGCGCTGACTATCGGCTTGGGAAACGCCTGGCGGATCTCCTCTGGCAGATCGTCGAGGCCGACGCGACTTCCACGCGCCAGCGCGACAGCGCGCTCCATGGCGTTCTCGAGCTCGCGCACGTTGCCCGGCCAGTCGTAGCGCAGAAGCTGATCGGCAGCCTGCGGGGAGAGGCCCGAGATCTTGCGAGCCATCCGAACTACCGCGTCCGCGAGCAGCACGCGGGCGAGCGGCAGAATGTCGTCTCTGCGATCACGCAAAGGGGGAACGTGCAGCTCGACGACCTTGAGCCGGTAATAGAGGTCTTGCCGGAAGCCGCCTTCTGCGACCTCATGGGCCAGATCACGGTTGGTGGCAGCCATGACCCGCACATCCACCGGCCGGCTCTTGTTCTCCCCGACCCGACGGATCTCCCTCTCCTGAAGCACCCGCAAGAGTTTGACTTGCATGCCCGGAGAAACATCGCCGATCTCGTCGAGCAGCAAGCTTCCGCGGTTGGCCGCTTCGAACAGGCCGGGCCGATCCGATGCCGCGCCGGTGAACGCGCCGCGCTTGTGTCCGAAGAGCTCACTCTCGAGGAGGGTCTCGGTGATGGCGCCGCAATTGACAGCGATGAAAGGTCCCGCTGCGCGGGTCGACTCGTCGTGGACGAGCCGCGCGACTCGCTCCTTCCCGACACCGCTCTCGCCGGTTATCAGCACCGTCGCATCGACTTTGGCCACCCGTTGTGCCAGGTCCACCACCTGCTGCATCTTCGGGCTTTTGGTTACGAGGCCCAGCGGCTCGTCCACGTCGCGTGCGATGCGCACCAAGGCTCGACGGTGCGCTCGGAGCTTCTCCTCGGCGGCCTTCAGAGTCTCCGTGACCCTGCTGAGCGAAACATCGAGGCATGCCTCGAGGCGCCCAGCGTCGAAGAACGCCAGCGCATCGGCGTGTTCTTCACCCCACTCTTCGCTGGTGCGTCCCAGGAGGTGGCACGCCGCGTGCCCCTCGCCCAACCAGCGATTCTCGATCACGTAGGTTTCCTTGCCGGTGGTGTGGCTTACGTAGCCGCTCATGAGGCCGCAAATAGTCCAGCACACCGCCGAATCGGAGCGACCGAAGTGGAGGAGATGCTGCTCCGCCTCGTAGGAGGCCAACAGTACCGCCCCCTCTTTGGTGAGTGGGTCCTCACTTCCCGACTGGGTGCGGAAAAGTCCCTCCAGGGCGTAAATCTGGGGTCCGGCGCGACGCCACTCCTCGGCGTTCTCCCACTCGAATTCCGTCTTCATGGCCGCAGCCATACGCCAGCCGTGGGCGAAACCGAACTGAGTGAGCACCGTGCGGGCAGCGGTGAGGCCAAAGTTCTCGACGAGATAGTGGCGCAAGAGCCCCATCGCCACAGCATCGACCAGGAGCGCACGCTGTCCGGCGAAGCGAATTACGCCTCCCT
>CALLDH010000047.1 GCA_937998345.1 uncultured bacterium
CGACATCCACATCATGGCGCCAGCCGAGGCCACGCGATTTTCGCTCGAGCGGATGAGAGAGGGCAAAGACACCATTTCGGTGACCGGCAATGTCTTGCGCGACTACCTCACCGACCTTTTCCCGATCCTCGAGGTCGGCACCAGCGCCAAGATGCTTTCCATCGTGCCGCTGATGAACGGCGGCGGTCTCTTCGAGACCGGGGCAGGCGGTTCGGCGCCCAAGCACGTCCAGCAGTTCGAGAAAGAGAATCACCTTCGTTGGGACTCCCTCGGCGAGTTTCTCGCTCTGGCCGCATCGCTCGACTTCCTCGCTGAGAGTCACGAGAACCCCAAGGTGAAGATCCTCGCGGACACTTTGGACGCAGCCGCGACCAAGTATCTCCTCGAGAACAAGGCGCCGTCGCGCAAAGTCAATGAGCTCGATAACCGCGGCAGCCAGTTTTATCTTGCGCTCTACTGGGCGCAGGCGCTGGCCGAGTCCGAAGATGCCGAGCTGCGTGCGTTCTTCGCACCGGTGGCGAAGGCGCTGGTGGACAACGAGACCCGGATCGTCCAGGAGCTACTCGAGGTGCAGGGCGAGCCGATGGATGTGGGCGGCTACTATTTACCGAACGACGAGCTCGCTTCCAAGGCCATGCGCCCAAGCGCAACGCTGAACGCGATCATCGACGCGCTCTGACCCGTATTCTTAGAAGATCTAGCCGTTTTCACGAGGAGGCTGAGCCGTGCAAGTGTTCCGAGAGACAGGACGGGTTCTCAGGTTGGTGGCAGCGCTCGCGGTGCTTGCCGCCATGGGCTGCTCCGACACGCCGCGCGCATGCGAAAGCACAGGGGGCTTCACTGCTTCTTGCCGCTCCTGCGATGGCGACATCCCGTCGGGACCTAACGCGAGCCCTGAAGCCTGCGCCGCCTTTGGCGAGCTCAATGATTGCGAATGCGCAACATTCACAGGCTCCTGCAGTAACGCAGATCTGGCGGACAAAGCCGTTTGCTTGGTAACCGGATGTACGAGGCAAGCCTCATGCCCCGTGCCCCAATAGGGCGCGGTTTCACGCGATCCTGCCGGGTGGCGACTCCTCCTCCCCGCAGTGGTAGATTCATCGCGATGTGCCCTAGATTGATAGCCTGGACTTCCTGCGTCCTCGCCCTGTCGGCATGTAAGGAAGTTCCGCAGGCCTGTCGCGTGATCGACGACGAGCTGAGCCATCCCTTGAGCTTTGCGACCTACGAGGATGCCGGGCAGTCCTATGACGAGTGGCGCGCGGACCTGACCGCTGCGCTCCTGAACGCCATCGGATTGCCCAACGAGCTACCCGAGCTGAAGGAGCCCCAGCTCGTTGGGGAATCGAGAATCGACGACATCGAGTTGCTTGATTACGACATCGAATCATGGGTCGACGGGGTGCTGATTCCCTATGTCGTCCTGATTCCCGAGCGAGCGAAGCAGCAAGAAGCGCGTCACGTCGTGATCCTCCTGCATGGACACGGGGAGACAGCCAAGGCACCGTTCGAGTCGGGGAGCCCGATGCGCAACATCGGTGGGAGGTTACTCGACGAGGGCTACGTGGTGGTGTCGGTCGAGCTCCGCAGCTTTGGGGCGTTCACGGTGGACGGAAAGGCCCACGATCCATACATTGCGGGCCTCCGCGACGGTGAGTTCATCGGCCAGGTCGTGCAGGACAACATCCAGGTCGGTGAGGCGGTCGTCAACCTCTTCAAAGACAACCCGGGCTCTACGATTTCGATTTTTGGTCACTCGTTTGGTGGCTACATCGCTCTGCACGTTGGCGCTCTGGTCGACGGAATCAGTTACTCGATGAGCTCGGGTCACTTCTTGCCGTACGCGTGCGTGAACACGGAGTTCGCCCATCACGGCCAAGACATCCTCGGGATGGAGGGCATCGCCGAGATCTACGACGTTACCGGGATGATCGCGCCGCTGGGCAACGTCGACGTCTTCTTCGGCGGCCGGGATAAGCTCTTTACCCCCAGCAGCCGCGAAGCGTTCAAGCGCCTAGAAGCCATCTACGAAAAGCTGGGTGGCCCAGGCAAGGCGACCTTGCACGTCAATCCCGACATCGGGCATCGGGTCGACCCAGACGCCGTGATCGCAAGCCTGCCCAAGCTACCGTGAGGTTCAACCAGCATGGGCCGTGATGGACACCCAACAGAGCGATGACGAGGGGTAAGGCAAGCTGGCGTGCAATCGCCCGAGCTCGAGGTTCTCGGCAAAATTCAAACCGGCGATATCCGCCTTTGACAATCAGTTGGAGATTGAGGAGCGCATGGCTGCATACGACTACATCGTGATTGGATCGGGCTCAGCGGGGGCAATCGTCGCCGCTCGACTGTCCGAGGACCCTGATGTCAGCGTTCTTCTGCTCGAGGCAGGAGGGAGTGATCGCACGACGCTGGTTCGCAAGCCCGGCATGATCAGCCTCGTTCAACAGGTCAAGTCGCTCAAAGAGAAGCTCGACTGGGGCTTCAGCACATCGCCCCAGGAGAACCTGAACGGCCGACGCATTACGTACACACGCGGCAAGGTCGTGGGCGGTTCGAGCTCGGTCAACGGCATGATCTACCTTCGTGGCAACAAGGAGAACTACAACGACTGGGCCGCGGCGGGTTGCGAGGGTTGGAGCTTCGAGGACGTGCTTCCGTTCTACAAGAAGCTCGAAGACCACGAGGACGGCGAGAGCGAGTACCACGGCGCAGGTGGTCCCATTCGAGTGAGCCGGCACCCAGAGGATCAGATCAGCCCGGTCTCGATCGCGTTCATGAATGCAGTCTCTGCGGTTTGTGACGTTCCGATTCTCGATGACTTCAACGGCGCCAATCAGAACTGCGCGAGCATAATGCAGATGTCGTGCAGCAATGGAGTCCGCAGTGGAACGGGTGAAGGGTACGTCCAACCGAGCCTTTCGAGGACCAACTTCAGCTTGGAGATGCGTGCGCTGGCGCAACGCGTCGTCATCGAGAACGGCCGCGCTGTGGGCGTGGAGTACGACCAGTCTGGCAAGCGGGTCACGGCGCGCGCGAACCGTGAGGTGATCGTGTCGGGCGGCGCGATCGGAGCGCCACACTTGCTCATGCTCTCCGGCGTCGGCCCCGCGGATCACCTTCGCGAGCACGGCATCGACGTGCAGCTCGACCTCCCCGGAGTTGGCAAGAACCTGCACGACCACATCCTGGTGCCCCTGGTGTTCCGGGCTCGAACCAGTTTTCACCGCGGAACCGCCGCCCATTTCTTCGGCGGCATGCTCAAAGAGTACATGGTGGGCAATAGTTGGTTCGGACGATCGGTCTTCGAGGCATGCGCGTTCGTCAAGAGCAGCGCCGAAGCCCCCATTCCGGATCTACAGCTTCATACGCTCCCCTGGGGGTATCCCGATCCGAACCAGGACGGCCCGGAACGCGCGCACGTCGATACCGGGCATTGCCTGTCGGTGCTGCCCACCATGCTGTATCCGAAGAGCCGGGGTGAGGTGCTGCTCAGTTCAGCCGATGCAGCGGACGCGCCCCACATCGATCCGGCCTATTTGAAGGAGCCGGAGGACATGCAGTTCCTCCTGAAAGCCATCCGCAAGTGTCGCGAGATCTGCAGTCATTCGGAGATGAAAGAGCATCTCGCTGAGGAGCTCACGCCAGGCCCGGATCGCGCGAGCGACAAGGAGCTCATTGAAGAGATCAAGCTACGCGCCGGAACGGTGTACCACCCGGTTGGCACCTGCAAGATGGGTGTCGACGACATGGCGGTCGTGGACCCGCATCTACGGGTCCGCGGAATCGAAGGTTTGCGAGTCGTCGATGCGTCGATCATGCCCGAGGTTACGGGTAGTAACACCAACGCGCCCAGCATGATGATCGGCGAACGAGCCGCAGCCCTGATTCAACCAGGCTGAGGCGCTACTTCGCCACGAAGCTTACCGCAGGCTCGTTCTCGTCGGCGTACGCTGCAGTCAAGAACTCGTCGTAGCCGACTTGCCCGAGGAGGAAGCGCTTAAAATGGGCCACCATGTAGAGGTTTTGGAGCCTATGCGCCTCGGCGATCGGGAACACGTCCTCGGTGCACGTGTCGTTGTAGGGCTGAAGGAGTGCCTCGGCGCCAATGCCGGGCCACTGGTCCGGCGTGAGCCCTATGCTGATCAGCATATCGCCGATGTCGCAGACATTCGCGAAGTGGGTGTGGTTCGCGTCGGTTACCTCGACCTTGAACAGCGCCTCTGTCATCGGCATGTTGTCGAACGCGTACCTGTGGTTCGCGAGAGCGTTCGGGTCCAGTGTCCCGACCAAGAGGATCGTCGGTTCCGTCACAACTGAGAGTGTGTCTTGGGTGAAGTTGTCCTCGCCGATGCCGCCGGCAATGACGCCGATCGCATCAACCCGTGGATCCGCATCCGCGCCAGCCCAGCCCGCGACCATGCCCATAGCCGTGCTTCCGCCGAACGAGTGCCCAAGGACGCCGACTTTGGATTCATCGATGCGACCTTCGAACGGATCGCCGGGGGTGTTGGAGAGCTTGAAGAGCTCGTCGATGACGAACGAGACATCGGGCACACGTTTCTCTGCAGGTGTGGGATCGCTCTGGTCGAGCGTGGTGTTCCCAGTGTGCGCAGGCGACGCGATGATGAAGCCGTGGCTTGCCAGCGCTTCCATCAGTTGGGTGGACTGCGTATTGATGCCGCCGAACCCATGGGAGAAGACCAAGAACGGCCGCTTTCGCTCGGAAGAGACAGGTAGGTCGTCGACGGCTACTTCCGACGGGAGTGTGAAGCCGGCTGTCAGCGGGTACTCGGTGCGTGGCTCGGTCGCGGCATCCGCGTCGTCAACCGGGTACCACACGTCGACCGGCAGCTCGCGATCGTCACGCGCAGCGTCTACCACCATGAAGCTCGTATGCCCGACGGCGTAGGGACCAAGCTCGTCGGGTGCGCCAGCACCGGCCGGGCTGCCCTCGCCCGTGCTGCATGCGGCAAGCGACACAGTCACCATAGTGGCCGCAAGCAATCTCATGATCTTAAGACATCGCATGAGGATTCCTTCCAGAGAAGCGGAGTCTACCCCACGCCGGCGGTTGGCGCGACGCGACCCGCGAAAGCTTGCTATAGCCTCGTCAGGACACACTAGTTGAGCTTCGTCCTCTCCGCAGTGTACCGGTGCCCGGAGCTTCAAGCTGCGCTTCTAGAAGAGGTGGCAACCGCAAACGAAGAGTCCTCTTCGTGTCGCGAGTGGCTAGCTCGATTGAAATTGGCCGAGGCGGTGAAGTTGGAGGTCTCTCGTCGCTATCTGATCACGCTGACCATGGTTCGGAGCGCCCGTGTGCCGTTCGTCTATGCGGGACACCAGATCCGTGCAGGAGACCAGTTGCTGATCAGTGTGGGCGCGAACGGCCTCATGGAGGAGTACTTCGACGAGCCTGAGAAGTTCGATCCCGCCCGTTTCATGGGCCCCAATCCGGTGAAGCCCGAGCCCGGAGCTCTCAACCCATGCGGCATGGGGCCCCACACGTGTTTGGGAGCGGCGTTGGCCGATGTGCAGGTCATCTCGACGCTGGCTCTGTTGCTGGAGCGCGCCGACATCGAGCTGGTAAACCCCGACCGGCCGCTAGAGATGAAGTACTCTCCGTATCCGCTCCCTAAAGGTGACAAGCTACGCATTCGAGTGCGGCGCGAGCAATAGGTCGGAGACGGCGCGGCCTACACGCTTTCGTATTGGTCGTGACGGCGAACCCACGCCATCGTGTAGTCGAGCCCGTCCTCGTCCCGTCCTTTGGGAGCGAGGTCGAGCCAGTTGTATGTCCCAATCAACAGGTCGAGGCCGCGGCCGTAGGTCGAGTAGGTGTGATAGATGGCGCCCTGATCTCTGTAGAAGAAGCTCGCCCCTGGCATCTCTTCTCCGATCCCGGTAGCGGGTGAGTAGTTGTATGAAGCGTTTCCGGCTTCGACGTCTTCCTTCTCGAACGAGACGCCAAAGTCGAAGTTGAAATCAGAGTCATGGGACGAGACCCACTTGAAGCCCCAGCCCATGCGGCGCTTGTATGCCTCGATCTCCTCGAGCGGAGCGCGTGAGACGACGACGAACGCCACGTCTCGCTGGGCAAGATGAGTCGGGATGCCATCGAAGTGGTCCGCGAGTAGCGAGCAACTCGGGCAACCTTCCGCCCACCCGGGTCCGAGCATGAAGTGGTAGACAGCGAGCTGATTCTGCTTGCCAAACAGCTCCGCGAGGCTCTCGCGGCCGTTGGGCCCCTCGAACACGTAGCTCTTCTCGACCTTCTCCCAGGGAAGCGAACGAATCCGCTTCGTCATCTCGTCCCTGAGTCGGGTAAATTCCTTTTCCCTGGCGAGAAGCTCCTTGCGGGCCTGAAGCCACTCGTCTCTGTTCACGACGTCGTGCTGCATCACCTCTGCCTCCGGAACGGGTTGACCAAGACCCCATCATAGCCACGACGATGAACCGCCCGTCAATAGCCGGGGGACTGTCCCCTTTTTGCAATCGGCGCACCGCGTGCTCAGCCGATTAACCCTTTCAAAAAGGGGACTGTCCCCTTTTTTGTAGGTGATGGCGGCGAACTGGGTGATGCCGTCGAAGAGTTGGCACCGACCGAAACGCCTACGCCTGGCCCGCCACCTGATGGTATAAGAGCGGCGCTTTCCTAGGAGATGAGATGACTTCCTCGAGCGACGGCCTGCCATTGAACCTACGGAAGAAGGACATCTTCTTCGTTGCCTGTTTTTCGTTCTTCGCGTTTTCTTCGTTCTTCTCGGATTCCTGGCATGCCCTCGGGCTCCTCGAGGGGGATGGTTTCTGGCCACGTGCGAATCGCTGGTACGGTGAAATCGCGCAGGACCATTTCTTCCTAGCCGATCATCCCTACGTCCGGGTCAACACCGGTATCTCGGGGATGATCTACGGGCCTTTCTATCTTCTGCTCGTCTACTCGTTCATCAAGGGGAAGAACTGGATCCGGCCGATGGCGTTAGTCTACGTCGGGGCGATGTTGCACGGCTGCACCGAGTTCTTGATCTACGAGTACTGGATCGGGCCACCGCCCGGCAACGCGTTGATCTTCTGGGCGTTCAACGGGCCGTACTGGGTCATTCCGTTCATGCTTGGCGTCCGCATGTGGAAGCCCGAGCCCTTCGGTGCAGCGCCTGCCTGAGGCCTCACCCTTTGAAGCTGAGCGGCCGAGCCCAGGCCTTGCGCAGCACCGCCTTGGCGTCGGACTCGATGTTCTCGCCGTGCGACAGGACGATCCGGTCGAAGTCCCACTCTAAGATGCGCTCGAGGCAGCGCTTCGCCGCACGCCGGTCTTTCCAGCCCATCTGGTACTCGGGCGCTGGTTTGGGATTGTCCCACATGTGAAAGACCGCTTTCCACCAGAGCTTGAGCTGCCAGTCGACGGCACCGGACTTCTTTCCGATGTTCTCGAGCAAGTCGGTCACGATGAGGGTCTTCGAGGGCCTGTCGAGGAAGACCACCTCCCAGATGAAACGATTGCCCCGGACCAGCACTTGGTCGATCTCTGCGGCCCACGCGTCTGGCGCGGAGTCGGACAAAAACCAATCGAACTCGAGGTCGGGCTGCTTGCGCTCTACGCCGGGACAGATCCAAACCATCGCTTCGGGGAACGCTTCCTGCCACGCGGCAACGTGGAAGTAGTGATAGCTTCCGGGCGCGATGAGATGTGCGACCGGACCGATGTGATGGATGCGTCTGAGGAGCACCTCATCGACGGGCGACGGCGAGTGGACGAGCAACTCGCCGTTCGACAGCCGAATCACCGTGGTTCGTGCGTGAAAATCCAAGCCGGCGTAGTGAACGGGATACTTCTTGAGCCAGATGCGATTCGAGACCAGCTCTTCGAGCGGAGTGTCCGGAGGTGCTGTCATGACGGCTCCTTCGCGTAGCTGAGCGAAAAGGATAGTACGGCTCGCGCTGACCTCACACCCAGATCGTGACGCCGACTCCGGCCGCCCTCAACTCGTTCGCCAAGGTCTTCTCGAGTGCCCGGTACTGAGAGCTCTCGGGTTCCTTGAAGTACTCACTATGAAACTCGATGAAGATGTGCGTGATGTTCTTGGCGGCACCAGTGTCGAGCAGATCTCGCAGCACCTCGTACTCGGAGGACTCGATGTCCATCTTGACGACGATCTGGTCGTACTCAGCGGCCTTCTCGGTTAGCAGCTCGGCGAGGGAGAATGTGTCGACCTCGATGGCGGCCTCTTCGTCCGCTTCGTAATCGCCGCTGTTGTGATCGGCGACCACCGACGCGCCTTGCGTCGTCGCTCCACGCTCGTCTTCGACGAGCCCAAAGAGCTTCAGCTTTCCGACCTTGGTCCAGGCGGCAGCCTCGATGAAGCTCAGGTTGGCGTAGCCTCCGAACTGCTCTCTGAGGACGCTCATGCAGTTGGGGTTCGGCTCGATGAGGATCGCATCGTACCGTTCCGGAGACAGGTACCTTTTGAAGAAGGTATAGCCCTGTCCCACGTTCGAGCCGCAATCGACGAACAGTCGCCGGTCGCCATCGGAAGCTTGCTTCGAGGCCAGCGCCCGCAGATGAACCTTGGCTCGCTCGACGTACGCCCTCTGCTTGATCCTTCTGAACATCCCCATGGCTTTCGGCGGCTCCTGAACATTGTGATAGCTGCAGCCGGAGGAAGATCCAGCCGACTCGCCTGGCGAGGGCTCCTACGAACCGAACCCCGCCGCGGCGCTGCCACTGGCGCAGACCGCGCGGCTGGACTACCCCGACTTCCTCTGGACGGCGCATCCACACAGAAGAGAGCGTTCCGACGAAACGTCATCATCTACACGATGGCGAGCGCGATGGGGGGCCTCGTCCAACTTGCGCACCTGCTGTGGACCCATCTGCTGGACCAGGCGGACTACGGCCGCTTTGCGATTCTCGAAGGGGTCGTGTTTGGCATCGCAGTCGCGACGGTGACCCTGGCGCCGCAAACCTACATCCTGGTCTACCTTCACAAGAAGCCGCGCTCCGATCTAGCTAGCGACCTGGGAGGCATGCTCGGCGTCTCTCTTTGCATTGGAGGTCTGACGACGCTCGCGATGTTTCTTCTCCCCGATTCGCTCTTCATGCTCGAAGGCGAAGCGATCCCCCGCTGGGCTGTCGCGGGCGTGCTCGTTGCGGCGACGCTCGCAACTGCACGCATCTATGCCCAGACGGTCCACGAGGCGCAGAGTCAGCCGACCAGAGCGGCGATGTGGTCTGAGTTCGTCGATGGGACCCGGCCGTTCATTGCGATTTCTCTCTTCTTCGCGCTCGGCTGGACCTGGGAGGCGCGCTGGGGAGGCCTCGTTTTGGCCCAGGGAGGCGCGGGGCTCGCGGCCATGTGGATCTTGTCTCGACAGGGCTGGCTCAAGCGTCCTCCTTCACTCGCCTCGCTGAGCGTGCCGATTCGATTCTCGCTGCCGATGGTTCTCACTGCGCTCGCCTACGTCGGATACCAGAGCGCGGACCGTCTCTACGTGGCGCTTTGGCACGGAATCGCCGCGGCCGGCCGCTATGAAGCAGCGTACCGCATCGCTTTGCTCGTCAGCACGGTCAACGTCGTGACACTCCATTCGTTCAATCCCTTGTACTACTCGGCCTATGCAAGGGGCGACCGCGAGGGCGCGCGGAAGCTACTCCGCAGAACGAGCATGCAGCTTGCGGCATGGGTCGCTCTCTTGGTGGTTCTGCTACCCCTCATCGTGATGTACACGCCGATCTTGGCGGAATCCTACCGCACATCCCCGAGTGTCGTTCGCTCCATCCCCATTCTTGCGATCGCCCTGGGTTTCCTTGGAATCTCGATGCTCTGGCAATCGTCGCTGCTCGCTGCTGCGCATGCCAAGACGGTCTCCGCGATCGCCGTGACCTCAGCCCTCATCAACCTCGCCGCTGATGTCATCCTGATCCCTCGCATGGGTGAGGTCGGCGCCGCCTGGGGAACACTCATCGCCTTTGGCTTCATGATGGTCGCCACGGTCCTCCTGTCGCAGCTCCGGCGCGTCGAGATGTAGCGGCCGATTGCCGGGCCTGGCCCGCCCGATCGATCCTGCGATCACGCCTTCGGTGAAGTCGAGTCCCGAAGCCGCGATTCGGCCGCGCGTCTTTGGCGTTCGGATTCGTCGCTGAGCTGCATGGCGCCCTTTAGGTTTTCGATCAGCTCGGCTTGATCTCGGAGGCTCTGGTTCAGGTGGTTCGTGACGACATCGACGCTGACGACCGCGATGCCACAAAACACCGCAAAGATCGTCGCTACGCGTATCCAGTTCATGAAACCGGCCGGGTCGTAGAACGTCGTCGTTTCGACCACCACGACGCCCGTTGACAGCACTGCGCCTACAGCGAGCAAAGTAGCGAGGTTCAGGCCGAGGACGATCAAAGTAACGCGACGCCGAAACAGCACTGAGGCAAGAACGCTCTGGCACGCCAAGATCAGTACAGGCGCAGCGAGGTAGCCTGCTAGGAGCAGGGTGACGACGCCTATGACGTAGAGAAGGCCAAGGAATCCGAGGGCTCGAATCCGGTAGGGCAGACGCTTCGCAAAGAACAGGACGACGAACCCACCATACAGAGTGACCGTCGCGCCGGCGGTTCTCCAAGCTTCGAGGTCAATCGCATCGAGCAGCGTTCGCACAAACGCCACGCCGCCCACCAGGACGGCAATGAGCAACGATGACTGGAGCACTTGCTGGCGAACGCTCTTGGCTTCGCTCAGCACATCTCTCTCTGGTGAGGTAGCGTTCTGTACCACCGCTGGGGATGGTACCCCGCTTACGACTTCCGCAACACCGCGATTAGGAAGCCACCGAAGTATCGAAGTGGCGAGCGGCTTGCGAGGCGCTCGGCTCGGCTCAAGCCGCGCGCGATCCCGGGGATCCGGTGCACGGCGGCGAAGGGCGTGAGCACGCGGACGCCGTAGTAGTCGACGAGCTCGACGTTGGGCGGCAACAACGCCGGAATGTCGCGAGGCGAGTCCCAGCGGGTGGAGATATCCGCTTCGGTCCGGTCATCCCCGATCGGCTGGGGGCCGGCGGCTTTCTTTGCGAGATAGCGAAGGCTCCAGGGATTGTAAAACTCCAGCAAAAGGTGGCCGCCCGGCCGTGTCACGCGCGTCGCCTCACGAAGCGCGGCACCGATGTCGGGCACGTGCGCAAGAACCTTGAAGCTGTAGGTGAGATCGAACTGGTCATCCTCGAATGGGAGGTCGCACACGCTTCCGATGTGCACATCGAGGCCGCGGTCCCGTGCGAGCTGTGCCATGCCCTCCGAGAGGTCGATCCCCACGGCCTCCTCTGCGACCTCGGCGACGCGCGAGAGGATGAGACCGGTCCCACAACCGAGCTCGAGCGCCCGTGCGCCCCGAGCGTAGGGCATCGTGGCCTGAATCTCGAGGTCGTCGATCATCCGGTGATAGCCATAGCCTCGCCCTCGTTCGTACGAGTCGCTAAAGTCGTCGTAGTATCGTCGTGCCTTCTGTTCAGATGCGTCACCCATGGATCTCCTCATAGAGCAGCTCGTACGCTGTTGCGACTGCGCGGGGTGAGAACCTCGACATCGCCAGCTCCCTTGCCTTCCGACGGACTTCCGCGCTGGCGGCCTGGTCGGCGCTCAACCCCTCGATCGCCTCGGCCAGGGCCTCAGCGTTCGTCTCCACGGCGACCGCCCCACCGTCTTCGGCGAGCTCGGCAGAGGGGGTTCCCGTCCCCACGAGCACTGGCCTCCCGAGGCACATCGATTCGAGCGCGACCAGCGGGTAGTCCATCTTGGCGTATGCCGTCTGGTTCACCATGACGACGAAGTCGCTCAGTGCCAGGAGCTCGTGAATCTCCCGCGTTTCCCCAACCCAGCGCACTTGCGGTTCGATGCCCCATCGCTTCACTTGCGTGCGGAGACGGGCGAGCGCTTCGTCTGCTTGCGGCGTCTTGCGGCGGCAGGCCATAAGCAGGGTCGCCTCGCGGCGGTTCCATGCGGCAAAGCCCTGCAGCGCGATCTCGGCGCCGCCGCCGAACTCGAGGTCTCCCGGGTAAATCCAGACGGGCGCGTCTGCTGGCAGGTCGTGCTTCCTGCGAAGTTCCCGTCGTTCGTTCGTCGTTGGTTTTGCGAGTGGGGGCACAGATGGCGGAATCACTCGCAGCGCGCTCTCGCTGACCCCTTCTTGACGGAAACGCTCATACGCCGACCGCGATAAGGCGACCGTCGCATCAGCAAACAGAAGCCTCCGTACCGAGATGGTGTCGGCAGGAACACTACAGACCGTGTGGACGCTTGGTACTCGCCGAATCGCGCCGGCCAGGCGACCGGCAGCCGAGCTTTTTGGGTTCGGTGCGAAAAAAAAGTGCCAAAGCTCCACCGAGCGACCGAGCAGCAGATGGCGAAAGACGCCCAGGTTCTCTCGTATGCTCGGCGCAAAGCTCCCTTCGGAGGCAGCCCCGTACACGGCTTCGACGCGTCCGCGATCGATCGGGCAGGCTTGACCGGGGCGCCCCATCAGCACCGGGGAGTGGCGTTCGAGATGCCCCGCAATATCGCGGACCAGATTCTTGCTGCTGTCGTTCCAAGGGGGGGCGACCGGCTTGGACACGAAGAGGACTTCAGCCATTCGCGAGGGGGGATACGCCGCCCTCAGTCCTTCCGCAAGCGCTTGACCTGCGAATCGCGAGGCGATAGCCCGTCGCTAGATGCCGGACTTACACCTCCGTCGAGCGAGACACGATGCTCGAGGATAGAACCATCGCCGTCGTGATGCCGGCATACAATGAAGCGAAGCTGATTCGGGCGGCCGTCGAAGGTGTTCCCGGCTTCGTCGACCACATCGTCGTCGTCGACGACGCGAGCGCCGACACCACGGCGCAGGTCGCGCGCGCCGTCGAGCGGCAGGTCGACGTGATCGAACACAAGTCCAATCAGGGAGTTGGCGCGGCAATCACGACCGGTTGCAGACACGCGCTCTCGCTCGGGGCGGACCTCACCGCAGTGATGGCTGCAGACGGACAGATGGACCCCGCTGATCTTCCCGCGTTGCTGGCGCCCTTAATCACGGGGGAGGCGGACTACGTGAAGGGCGACCGTCTGAGTTGGCCTGAGGCGAGCAAGGCCATGCCCTGGCATCGATGGCTCGGCAATCACGTGTTTTCGTTGCTGACGAGGCTGGCGATCGGCTTCGACCTGCAGGACTCGCAGTGCGGGTACGTGGCGATGAATCGTCGCACGCAAGACCAGGTCGATTGGGATGGGTTGTGGAAGGGCTATGGCTACCCGAACGACCTGCTGAGCCAGCTGGCCATCTGTGGCCTGCGCGTGCGGGAGATCCCAGTGCGACCCGTCTACGGGTCGGAGCGGAGTGGGATCCGCCTCCGGCATGTGCTGTTCGTCATTCCGTTCGTGATCGGTCGCGCCTGGCTTCGTAGGCAGGTGCGGCGACGGGAGCTCGCGCGGTCCACATCCCTAGGTTAGGAGATCTCATGGCACAGATCGATATCTTCAACGGAGATGCGGACGGCATCTGCGCGCTCACGCAGCTTCGCAATGCCGAGCCCTTGGAGAGCACGCTCATCACGGGCGTCAAGCGCGACATCGCGCTGGTCGCAAAAGCCGAGGTTGCAGCCGGCGATCGAATCACAGCCCTCGACATCAGCTTCGACAAGAATCGTGAGGGCGTGCTGAAGGCCCTCGAAGCCGGCGCGGAGATCTTCTACGTGGATCACCACTTTGCCGGCGAAATCCCCGAGAGCGACAGGCTCACCGCGATCATCGATACCGATTCCAACGTGTGCACCAGTCTCCTCGTCAACGGGTACTTGAAGGGGAAGCACGTCGACTGGGCGGTAACCGGTGCCTTTGGCGACAACCTCAAGGCCAGCGCACACACACTCGCGGGGCCTCTCGGCCTCTCCGGAGAGCAGCTCAACCTGCTCGAAAACCTCGGCGTCTACATGAACTACAACGGGTACGGGTCGTCAATCGAAGATCTGCATTTCGCGCCCGCGGAGTTGTTCGAGCTGGTGCGACCGTATGCGACTCCTTTTGCGTTCGTCGAGGAGGCGCGCGAGACCTTCGAGAAACTCGAGTCGGGGTATCGTCAAGACATGGCCGCCGCCGCGGCGGTGAAGCCCACCCGCCAATCCGACAAGACGGCGGTCTATATTCTGCCCGATGAAACCTGGGCGCGGCGCGTGTCGGGTGTGTATAGCAACGACCTGGCGAACGCCTCGCCCGCCCGCGCTCATGCTGTGCTCACCGAGCGCCCCGATGGCACGTACCTGGTCAGTGTACGCGCGCCGCTCGACCGCAAGCAGGGCGCGGACGATCTCTGCCGGCAGTTCCCGACCGGTGGCGGCCGCGCGGCGGCGGCCGGCATCAACGCGCTCCCAAGCGATCAGCTCGACGCGTTCATCGACGCGCTCGCGGCGTCGTACGACTGACGCGCTCGCGGTGTCGCACGACTAGCGTCGACCGATGCCCGACCAGAGGCTGTCGTGCAGGAGGTTGAGGACGCACTCCGCGTTCGGCGTCGGTTCGCCCAGCTGGAGGCGCCCATCGATCGCCAAGAATGCCGCGCCGTGTACGGCCGACCAGGTGAGTAGGCCGGCTTCGCGCACGCTCCGAGACAAGAGGCCTTCCTCCTCGCAGGTCTCGAGGATGCTCTCGAAAGCAGCGAAGGCCGCATCGCCTGCTTCGCAGAGCTCGGGCACATCCCGCGCAGGCATCCAGCCGAACATCAGCCGGAAGAGCTCGGGGTGGCTTGACGCAAACTCGAGGTAACCGAGGCCGGCGCGCCGAAGCCGCTCCTGCCCGTCGGGGGCGCCTTCCTGGTTGGCGAGTATTGCCGCGCGCAGCTTGCGAAAGCCCTCGGTCGCAAGGGCGGCAAGAAGAGCGTCCTTATCCTCGAAGTGCCTGTACGGAGCCCCAGGGGTGACGCCGAGTTGGCGTCCTACCTTCCTCAAAGACAGCCCGGCCGGACCGTCCTGCTCGAGCAGAGCTCCGGCAGCGCTGAGCAAGGATTCGCGTAATTCACCGTGATGATAAGCTTTTTTAGCGACTGCCATGGCTGATTGTAACTTAATCGGGGGTTGGCTGTAAACAGTGTTGACATTAAAAGTGAACGCCGTATACATAAATGTATACAGTGAATACATCAGGAGGTCAACATGAGCAAGCAACTACTGACACTTGGAATCCTTCTCTCCCTCTCCACCGTGGGCTGCGCCGGCTTTGGCGTCCAACAGGGGTCGAGCCTCACGGCGCAGTTCCAAAATGAACGCGGCCTCGACAACCTTTGGACGTCCCGCGAAGAGACGCCCACGCCCAAGGCTGGGCTCGAGGCACCCCTCTACGCAGACCAGGATCTCGGAGGTCTGTGGAGCCCGCAGGAGAGCGGACAGGAAGCCGAGACCAGCGGCGGCGACAAGGGCTTCTACGTGACTCAGCGCCTCGGAAACCTTTGGAACTCGTCCATGTGAGAGGAACCAAATTTACAAACTGTTAAGTTGCAGGGCCGGAGTGATAAGTTTACATTATGTAAATCATGACGCTGCTTGTCGATGCCCAA
>CALLDH010000048.1 GCA_937998345.1 uncultured bacterium
TGAGGGGACCCACCATGTCTTCCGGAGTGATCGCATCGTCGAACTGCTCGCCGGTCAACAGGCCGAGCTCGACAGCAGCCTCTCGAAGCGTCGTGTTGTTCTTGTATGCGTGCTTGGCCACCTTGGCGGCGTTGTCGTAACCGATGAGCGGATTCAAGGCGGTCACGAGCATGAGCGAGCGGCGCAGCTTGTCATCGATTGTCTCGAGGTTTGGCTCGATGCCTACGGCACAGTTGTCGTTGAAGCTCTCGCACGTATCACCGAGCAGCCGAATGGACTGCAGGAGGTTGTACGCCATCACCGGCTTGTAGACGTTGAGCTCGAAGTTGCCCTGTGAGCCTGCGATTCCGATGGTCGCATCGTTGCCCATCACCTGCGTGCAAACCATCGTCATCGCTTCGCACTGCGTTGGGTTCACTTTGCCAGGCATGATCGAGCTTCCAGGCTCGTTCTCCGGGATGCGAATTTCTCCGATCCCCGACCGCGGACCCGACGACAACCAACGCACGTCGTTCGCGATCTTCATGAGCGCGACCGCCAGTTGTTTGAGCGCACCGCTCGTTCCGACGAACGCATCGTGCGCTGCAAGAGCGGCAAATTTGTTGGGCGCCGACACGAAGGTCTTGCCGCTGAGCTCCGCGATCTTCTCGGCGACGCGGTCGGCGTACTGCGGGTGTGTGTTGAGGCCGGTGCCCACTGCTGTGCCCCCAAGCGCCAGCTCGCGAAGTTGAGGCATCGTTGCCTCGACCGCAGCCATCGCGTGATCGATTTGGGCGACCCAACCGCTGATCTCTTGCCCCAGAGTCAGAGGCGTCGCGTCTTGAAGATGGGTTCGTCCAATCTTCACGATATGGGCAAATGCATTGGCCTTGCCGTGCAGGGTGTCGCGCAGAACCCGGACCTTCGGCAGCATTTCCTCCACCCCAATGACCGCCGCGATGTGCATGGCGGTCGGAAACGTATCGTTGGAGGACTGGGAACGGTTGACGTGATCGTTCGGATGAACGGGCTTCTTGCTGCCCATTTCCCCACCGGCGAGCTCGATTGCGCGATTCGAGATGACCTCATTGACGTTCATGTTGGACTGCGTCCCGGAGCCAGTTTGCCAAACGACCAGCGGGAAATGATCGTCGAGCTTGCCCTCGATGACCTCATCGGCCGCGCGAACGATCAAATCGCATACGTCTTTCTCCAGATTGTCGAGTTCGTAATTGGTGAGCGCGGCAGCCTTCTTGAGGATTCCAAACGCATGGACGATCTCGATCGGCATTTGCTCTTTGCCGATTCGGAAGTTCATCCGCGACCTCATGGTCTGTGCGCCGTAGTACTTGTCCGCAGGGACCTCGATCGGGCCCATCGAGTCGGTTTCCACACGCGTCGTCATCTGACCTCCGGGCGCTCCCTTACCGCGTCCTTGACCCGATGTCGATTCCTCGTAGGAGCCCTGACAGATGGTTCCGGCACGGCCTCAGCTTCCGTCTCAGCCATGCCCTGCCTGTGGGCGGGGCGTCGACCCACTGCGCTCGGCGCGTGTACTGTGGCTCGAGGACAGGGTCCGTTTCCTTTGTGACACGGAATGCAGCGCTCGGTTTCTGCAAGGCGAACGTGACTTCGACTTTCCCACACGCCGGCCCGCAGAGCGACCCCGCGTCGAACGTCCGTCCATTCCGGACCTGGTCCGAGAGGCCACCGTCGTCCGAGATGAGAGCGACGCCAGCAACGCTGAAGGCTCCCATGCGCGCCTCTACGATCCAGCCATCGCGACCGGCCTCGCCTTCCTCGCGCTGGCCCTGCTGCTCCTGACGCCGAACCGGGAAGTCGGGTGGCTCGGAGCGTTTCTCGTCGTTCTTTGTGCGGCCGTCAATGCGCGCATCCCGCTCACGACCTTGCGGGGAACGGAGTCCCTCCGGGTGGTTGCGCCACTCGGCCTTGCGCTCGCCGCCATTGCCAGCCTGCTCACGACGGGCCCCGAAGCGCAGCGCTGGTCACTCGTCGGAGCGGCGGTCGCAGCCATTGCAGTTTCGGTTCGCAACTGGGTTCACGCTTCGCTGTTCTCGTCCCTGCATGCCGCGGCACGTGAGCTTCGAGAAACCTTGCCGCTGAAAGCCCGCGTTCCCTCTCCTGACCGTTTGGCATACGAAGAAGTGCCGGCTGCAGACTTACGCCAAGGCGATCTCGCAGTCGTGCTCGAAGGCGAGCTGGCGCCTGCGGATGGCATGCTCGAAGAAGGCTCCGGGCTGGGCTTGCGGTACCCCAAGGCTGCGCACACGAGACCCTACGACGAGGGCGACTTCATTCTTGCCGGCACACGCATGCTCGAGGGCGCAGCCACGATTAGGGTGCGCCGAACCGGCGACGACCGTGGCATCGTTCGGGCAATCGAGCTCGGTCGACGCAAGCGACAGGACCATGCGATTGCGTCCCGGCTCCGTTTCGCGGTCGCGCGATGGAGCTGGCTGCTGTTGGCACCCGCCGCGATTGCAGCGTTGATCTGGGCCGGACCCGCCGGCGCTGCCACCTTTCTGCTCGGAGTCCCCGTGTTGGCTCTCCTGGCCGCGCTCGACATCCCACTAGGCGCGGGCGCCCTAGCGTCGGCGCGCCGGGGCATGTTGTTCGGTAGCTCGCGCGCTCTCCGGGATGCAGGGCGAACCGGCACCACCGCAATTCTGCTGCGAGGCGCCCTCACCGCCGGAGAGCCCATCGTTCAGCAGGCACACTCACTCGGAAGCACGGACCTCGAGCAGGTTCTCGCGCTTGCGGCCGCGGTCGAAAAGGCGGCGGCGGACCACCCCGTCGCCCAGGCCATCCAACGTTACGCCGATGAGCACGGCCATGCCGCCGCGACCGTGCGCAAGGAACGCATGCACGCTGGTCTCGGGGTGACAGCGGTGACCTCGCATGGTGTCCCCGTCGTCGTCGGTAGAAGGCAACTCCTGCTCGACGAAGGCATCAGCGTGGCCACGGCTGACAATGATGCCGCTCACATCGAGAGCGAGGGGCTGACTCCCATCTTCATCGCAGTCGACGGACGTCTCGAGGCGCTGGTCGCCATTCTCGACCCGGTTCACGTGGGCGCCCGCGACGCCGTCCAACGCATCACCGACCTGCCCTGCGACGTCGTCATCCTGTCGGGAGACGACCGTCGCACCGTGGAGCGGATCGCCGCCCAACTGGGGACACCCGGCGTCAAGGCTCCTCTGCTGCCGTACGAACGCGTGGCGGAGGTGCGGGCCCTGCGCGAGACCGGAGGAGTCACCGCAGCGATCGGCCGCGGTGGCGAAGACGACGCAGTGCTGGCCGCCGCCGATATCCCCATCTCGCTTCGGCTGGTTGGCTCCGCGTTGGAGGACCGGGGGGTCGTCATAGCAAGTCGCGATGTGAGGGATGCCGCTGGCGCACTCTGGATCGCCCGGGCCGTACGGCGGGCAACGTGGCGAAGCATCGGATCCTGCGTCCTGGCCGCAGCGTTCATCGTGCTCGGCGTTGCATTTGGTTGGATGACCCCGGCCATCGCCGCTCTATGTGGCCTTGGGATCGAGGCGTGGGCGCTTCGTGCTGGCTCCCGCCTGCTTCGCCGTGTAGACCTGCGGGTGCCGATGCAGCAATAGCGGAGAACGAACGATGAGTGACAAGGCATGGGGCGGCCGGTTCGAACAGGAGCTGGACGCGATCGCGGCGAGATTCAGCGCAAGCGTAGACGTCGATGGGCGCCTGTGGCCGCAGGACATCGAAGGCTCGATCGCACACGTGCGCATGCTCGCTGACCGGAACATCTTGTCCGCCGACGACGCCGAGCAAATCGTCACTGGCCTCGGGACGATCCGCGCGTCGATCGAGCGCGGCGAATTCCAGTGGGACGAAAGTAAAGAAGACGTCCACATGAACATTGAGGCTGCGTTGAGCAGCGCGATCGGAGACGCCGGCGGCCGCCTCCACACCGGCCGAAGCCGCAACGACCAGGTCGCAACCGACATGCGGCTCTGGACACGGCAGGCTTGCGACTCCGTCGTGGCGGACATCGACGCCTTGCTCGAAGTCCTGGCCGACAAGGCCGATGGGCATCTCGACTTTCTGATGCCCGGCTACACACACCTCCAACGCGCCCAGCCGGTGCGGCTCGCCCATCACCTCTTGGCGTGGGCCGAAATGCTCGACCGGGATAGAGGACGTCTCGTCGACGCAGCGAAGCGCATGAACGAGTCTCCCCTCGGTAGCGCCGCTCTCGCGGGGACGACATTCCCTATCGACCGGGCGGCCACAGCGGAGGCGCTCGGCTTCGACCGGCCCATGCTCAATTCGCTCGACGCGGTCGGTAGCCGGGATTTCCTACTCGAGGCGGTGAGCGCGCTGGCGATTTGCTCGGTGCATCTCTCCCGGATCGCGGAAGAGCTCGTGCTCTGGTCGAGCCAGGAGTTTGCGTTCATGCAAATGAGCGACGCCTTCACCACCGGCTCATCGATCATGCCGCAAAAGAAGAACCCGGACATGCCCGAGCTGGTGCGCGGCAAGACGGGCCGTGTCGTCGGCTCGCTCGTCAATCTGATGGTGATGCTCAAGGGGCTGCCACTCGCCTACAACCGGGACCTTCAAGAAGACAAGGCGCCGGTCTTCGATGCCTTCGACACGGTCCACGACTGCCTGGCGGTGCTCAGCGGAGCCATCGCATCGGCGACATTCGACAAAGGCCGGATGGCCGATGCCCTGCAGAGTGGGTTCCTGGACGCAACCGAGGTCGCCGACTGGCTCGCTCTGCGGGGGGTTCCCTTCCGAGAGGCCCATCACGTGGCAGGCAAGCTCGTTCAGCAGGCGGTGCAGCAAGGCAAGACGCTCTCCCAGCTGCCGCTCGAAAGCTACCAGGCGGCGCACGAGGCGTTCGATGACACGGTCTTCCGCGCCTTGAATATGGAGGCCGCGATCGAGCGGCGCGACGTCCCCGGCGGGCCGGCGCGGGGACGGGTGGCCGCGGCCATCGCCGAGCTTCGGGGTCGACTACAGACGCGGCGCGGCGCATAAAAGGTCCGCCATGTCCAACGTGCACATCCCGGAATCGCCCTGGTTCTCGTATCGAGACGGTGCCCTGCGGTGCGAAGACGTCGCGCTCGAGGCAATCGCGGCGGAGGTCGACACTCCGGCGTTCGTGTACTCGGGCGCCGCGATCGACGATGCATATCGCTCGATCGACGAGGCCCTGTCCTTCGCACCTCACTTGATCGCCTACGCGATCAAGGCCAATGGCAACCTGTCCCTGCTCGCGCGCCTCGCCTCGCAAGGGTGCGGCGCAGACATCGTGTCGGTCGGGGAGATGCAGCGCGCGCTCAAGGCTGGGTTCCCGCCCGAGCGCATCGTGTACAGCGGCGTCGGCAAGCGGCGTGAGGAGATCGCCGCAGCTGCCCAAGCTAGGGTGCGCGGCCTACACGTCGAGAACGTTCAGGAGCTCGATGTCGTCGAGAGCGTCGCGCAGGAGCTCGGGCGACCGCTGGCGATTGGCTTGCGCGTCAACCCCGACGTCGATGCGAAGACCCACCCGTATATTGCGACCGGGCTTCGCGAATCGAAGTTCGGTCTTGCCATTCCAGTCGCGGAGTCGACGATTCCACGCATCCTGCAGAGCCCGCACTTGGAGCTCGAATCCGTGGCTTGTCACATCGGTTCGCAGCTTTCGTCCCCAAGGCCACTTCGCGAGGCGATCGAGATCCTTGGCAGCTTTGCCCGCCACTGCATCGAACAGGGCGCGCCTTTACGCGCAATCGACGTGGGCGGTGGCTGGCCGATGCACTATGGGCAAGAGGTCGACGCGTACCCGCCTGCGGCCACGTTTGGCGAAGCGATCCGCGAAGGGCTCGAAGCTTCCGGCATGCTCCGCCCCGGGATCGAGATCATCACCGAACCAGGACGCGCGCTCGTCGGTGATGCAGGGGTACTTCTGACTCGTGTTCTGTACACCAAGATGCAAGGTGACCGCCGCTTTGTAATTGTCGACGCAGCGATGACCGAGCTCATTCGGCCCGCGCTCTACGGCGCTTACCACGCAATCATGCCGATCGCGGAGCCCGAGCCGACCGCGGATCTCGTCCCCGTCGATGTCGTTGGGCCGGTGTGCGAGTCCGGCGACTTCGTTGCGAAGGATCGTCCGCTACCCGAAGTAAGGCAGGGCGACCTCCTTGCCATCCGCGGAGCCGGCGCGTACGGACGGGAGATGCAGAGCATGTACAATGCACGCCCCCTGCCCCCTGAAGTGCTCGTCGACGGGTCACGCTCGCGTCTCGTACGTCGGCGCAGCGGCCCCGAAGCGCTTTGGCAAGGCGAAATCCTCGCATGAGCGGCGTGACGATCATCGGCACCGGGCACTACGTTCCGGGCGAACCGGTGACCAACCACGCCCTCGCGCGCGTGATGGACACGAGCGACGAGTGGATCCAGACGCGCACGGGCATTCAGCAGCGTTACTTTGCACGCGATGGCCAGGGGCCGAGTGACCTCGCCGTCGAAGCCTCAAAGAACGCGCTCGACGACGCTGGTGTCGCGGCATCGGAGATCGACTACATCATCTTTGCGACGATGACCCCGGACCACTTCTTTCCGGGGTCGGGGCCGCTTCTAGGCGCTAAGCTCGGCATCTCCGGCATTCCGGCGCTCGATATCCGGCAGCAGTGCGCGGCCATGCCCTATGCGTTCCAGCTGGCCAACGGCCTGGTTCAGTCTGGCGCCGCGGAGACGATTCTGCTCGTGGGCGCGGAGGTTCACTCCGGGTTCATGCCCTGGACCGATTGGGATGTGGTCCGCTCCGAAGCCGAGCGCGAGGTCACGGCGGAAGCATACGAGCGTGCGAATCGGCACCGAGGCCTGGCGATCATCTTCGGCGACGGCGCCGCGGCGATGGTGCTCCGAAAGAGCGGGGCGCCCGACGGGGGCTTCATCGGCGCTGAGCTTCACAGCGACGGAGACTCCTTCGATCATCTCTACGTCCCCGGCTGCGGATTTCGAAGCATCCCTTATGTGACCCCCGAAGCATTGGCGGCGGAGGAGCACATCCCACAAATGCGCGGCCCTTCGCTTCTCAAGAAGGCCGTCAAAACGCTCTCGCAAACCGTGAAATCGATCTGTGAGACCTACGGCGTCTCCCAGGACGAGATCGACTGCTTCATCGCCCATCAGGCCAACGACCGAATCAATCAGGCCGTGCGGCAGGCGCTCCGCATTCCGCCCGAAAAGATCCCCTCGAACATTGCGCGCTACGGAAACACTTCCGCGGCCACCATCGGAATTCTCACCGACGAGCTTCGCCGCGACGGCACCATCGGCGAAGGCGACCTGCTGTGCTTCCTTGCGCTCGGGGCCGGCTTGAACTGGGGCGCCGCCCTCCTGCGCCTGTAGTAGTCCCTACACGCGCAGAACATCCGGCCGCTCGCCGATCTTGGGCCGCACGACGCCTCTCTCCGTGTAGATCGCATCAACCAGCCGCGCCGGCGTGATGTCGAACGCTGGATGCCGGCAAGGAATGCCATCGGCAACCAGGGTGGCATTGCCGATGCTGGCCACCTCGTCTCGCGAACGCTCTTCGATCGGGATGTCCGCGCCCGATCGCGTCCGAAGATCCACCGTGCTCCATGGAGCGGCAACGGTGAAAGGCACCTCGTGCTGATTGGCGAGCACTGCGAGCGTGTACGTCCCGATTTTGTTCGCGACGTCGGAGTTGGCAGCGATGCGATCACTGCCCACCACGACGAACCCGATTTCCCCCGTCTGAAAGAAGTGCCCCGCCATGTTGTCGGTGATCACCTCCACCGGGATGCCGTCCTGATGAAGCTCCCATGCCGTGAGCCGCGCACCTTGCAGATAGGGCCGCGTCTCGTCCGCCAGCACGCGCACGTGTTTGCCCTGTGCATGCGCCGCCCGAATGACCCCGAGCGCGGTGCCATAGCCGCCAGTGGCCAAGGCACCAGCGTTGCAGTGCGTGAGGATCACCGCGCCATCGGGAACATCGGCGGCGCCGAGCTCACCCATGCGCCGGCATGACTCCACATCCTCCCGGTGGATCGCCTCGGCCTCGTCAAGCATCCCCTGGTACCGCGCCTCGGGCCCGAGCTCATAGACCTCCCCCGCCTTTCGCGACATCCGCGCGATGGCCCAGGCAAGATTGACGGCGGTAGGCCGGGTTGCATTGAGAAAGCGTCCGGCGGTCCCGTTGGCGACGAGAAACATCTTCCCGTCACCCTTCTCGTCTCTCGCGACCATCGCCAACGCATACGCGGCCGCAATCCCAATCGCGGGTGCCC
The DNA here is from genome assembly GCA_937998345.1 of uncultured bacterium. Lineage (GTDB taxonomy): Bacteria > Myxococcota_A > Polyangia > Polyangiales > Houyiibacteriaceae > SG8-38. The sequence continues at coordinate 8,277 of CALLDH010000048.1, forward strand.
CCCGAACCACCATGTCGCGGATCGCAGCGGCAACTTCATCGGGTTTCCGGTAGCGGTGATACCGCACCTCGGCGGGCAGGAGCCGCTGGTCGAGCATCACCACCTCTTGGGTGACTGGATCAAACTCCACCGCAAACCAGTCGGCGCCGCTCAACGGTGCGCGCGACAGGCCCGAGCTCATTGCTCGTCCAACAGCCGTCTGAGGATCTCGTTGACGGCCTTCGGGTTCGCCGCGCCTTGGGTCGCCTTCATCACCTGCCCGACGAAGTAGCCGATGACATTGGTCTTGCCTTCTTTGTACTGGGCCACCTGAGACGGGCTGGCCTCGAGGATGCGGCGAACCTCTTCCTCAATCGCCCCCGTGTCGGTCACCTGCGCCAGTCCCTGTGCTTCGATGATCGCCTTCGGCGCGGTTCCAGTTTCCACCATGGAGGCGAAGACCTTCTTCGCGATCTTGCCGTTGATGGTCCCGTCCTCGACGCAACCGAGCAGCTCCGAGATCGCGCTCGGGGCCACCGGGAACAAGGCCTCGAGCCCGTCGGTCGCAACGTGCCGCAACACCTCGGCCTGCACGAAGTTGCCCACCATCTTGCCCGCCTCCTTGCTCTTCTTGCCGGACTGCTCGACGAACAAACGCGTGGCCTCCTCGAAGTACTTGGCGACCTCGGGATGGCCGGAGAGCACACCCGCATCGTATTGCGTGAGCCCGAGCTCTTCTTGCCATCGGACCCGCTTCGCGGCCGGCAGCTCAGGGAGCGCCGCTCGGAGCTCTTCGATGCGCTCCTCGGTTACCGCAATCGGCGGCAGATCCGGATCCGGGAAGTAGCGATAGTCGTGCGCCTCTTCCTTGCCGCGCATCGAAATAGTCTTCCCCTGCCCCTCGCTCCAGGTGCGGGTCTCCTGAACAACCGTCCCGCCACTCTGCAGGATGCCTTCCTGGCGCGCGATCTCGTGCTCGATCGCCTTGTTCACGAAGCGAAACGAGTTGATGTTCTTCAGCTCGGCACGGGTCCCCAACTCCTCTTGACCGACCGGGCGAATCGACACGTTCGCATCGCAACGGAACGAGCCCTCCTCGAGATTCCCGTCGTTGACACCGATGAACATCAAGAGGTCACGCAGCTTCCTGAGGTACGCCTCAGCTTCCTCCGCACTCCGCAGATCGGGGTCGCTCACGATCTCGACCAACGGCGTTCCGCCGCGATTGAAGTCGACGAGTGTCACCGCGCTCGAACCCACGCCGTGAATGTTTTTCGCTGCATCCTCTTCGACGTGGATTCGGGTGATTCCGATCCGCTTGGTCTCCCCATCGACTTCGATGTCGAGATGCCCCTTCCCGTTGAGCGGCAGCTCGAACTGAGAGATCTGGTATCCCTTGGGCAGGTCCGGGTAGAAGTAGTTCTTCCGCGCGAACACGCTATGTGAGGCGACGTCACATTCGAGTGCCAAGCCCGCCTGCACGGCAAGCTCGATCGCCTTGGCGTTCGGCACCGGCAGCGCGCCTGGGAGCGCCAAGCACACTGGACAGGTGTGCTCGTTGGGGGGCGCCCCGTAGTCGGTCGGGCACCCGCAAAACAGCTTCGTTCGTGAACGCATCTGAGCGTGCACTTCGAGGCCGATTACCGGCTCATAGGCGGTCATGACGGCGGGTTATAGCGCACAGCCGACCGAAGGCCATGGCGCAAGACGCCAGATACATTGGCATTTCGCTAGGGATTTGCCCATCATGAAACAGGGTAAGAATGCCTTCGGAGTCTAGGCAAGGGGGAAAAATACCCGGGACTTTTAGGGTCCTAGTGGTGGATGACAGTCCGTCGATTCGGCGGCACGTCGTACGGAAGCTCGAACCGCTGGGCTTTCACATCACCGAAGCTGCATCCGGCGAGGAAGCGTTGGAGCTGACGCTCGAGCAGACCTTCGACCTCGTCGTGAGCGACATCGAGATGGGCGCGATCACCGGCGTCCAGCTCTGCCGTGTCTTCCGCGGCGACCCCGGCATGGCGGACATCGCTTTCGTTCTACTGACTGCCGCAAAGGAGGCGAAGACTCGCTTCTGGGGTCGCAACGCGGGCGCCGATGTGTATCTCGCGAAAGAAGACATGGACGAGAAGCTGCTG
>CALLDH010000049.1 GCA_937998345.1 uncultured bacterium
GGAGGCGGAGGAGCGACGGACGCTGGCGTCGGGGTTCCGGCGGGAGGCGTAGCGGTTGGCATGCCGAGAACGGTGTGTTTGCGGACGCGTTGCGGTGACGAGGATCGGGGCTGATCTGGTTGCGCCGCCGGATCGGGCTCCTCGTGCATGCGAATGCGGGACTGATCTAGGCGCTCGGGCCCATGATCCCGCCTGGCGTAACCACACTTGCCGCAGAACACATCATCGGACGGAACTTCGGCTCCACATTGGGGACAATCCATGACGCGCCCTTACCGTATCAGAATTCTTTCGCCGTTGCGCCTAGCGGGGAATCCCCATCACGTCGGCCATGTCGTAAAGGCCAGCAGGCCGGCCCACGACCCATTGCGCCGCGCGGACCGCCCCACGCGCAAAGATCGACCGGTCGGTCGCTCGGTGGGTGAGCTCGATTCGCTCGCCTTCTCCTACGAGATAAAGGGTGTGTTCGCCGACCACGTCGCCGCCTCGGAGCGCCATCACGCCTACCTCTTCTAGAGGCCTTGCCCCAACTTGGCCGCTTCGGCCGTGACTCACCACCTGTTCAGGGTCGAGTTTCTTTGCTTCCGCCACGACCTCTGCGAGACGAACCGCAGTACCGCTTGGCGCGTCGACCTTGTGCCGATGATGGATCTCGACGATCTCGGCGTCGAAACTCGGGCCGAGGAGCTCCGCCGCGCGCACAGCCAGAAAGTAGAGCGCGTTGACCCCTTGGCTGTAGTTGGGCGCGAACACGATCGGCACACGCTCGGCTGCGCGCTCGAGGCCGGCACGCGTCTCCATATCGAGCCCCGTGGTTCCAATGACCATTGGAATGTGCTGCCCCGCGCAGAGCGGGAGGAGCTTTGCGGTTGCGGACGCGATGCTGAAATCGATGACGACCTCGACATTGCTCAGAAACTCTTCCACGTCAGAAGTGACACAGACCCCCGAAGGCGCCCCGCCCACGAGCTGACCCATGTCGCGACCGATGAGCTCACTGCCCTCGCGATCCATCGCGGCGACGAGGTTAACCCGCGAATCGTCATTCAAGACGGAGGCGATGCTTTGCCCCATGCGACCCGCTGCCCCGTGTATCGCAACTTGCACCATGATGATGGCATCGCAGATGCGGTGACGAGCGTCAATCGCGTGGCTAGGTAGACGAGCGCCCGGCACTGAGCTCCACCAGCCGGTCGATCAGGAAGCCGCTCTGTTCGAGCGCCTCGTCGGTGAAGTCGCCGAAGAACGCTCGAACGTCCTCAAACACCTGGTCGAACGCTTGCTGGTCGCCCGCGGCAAGGATTTCCGCGAGATCCGCCGCGGCCTTGCCGAACCCATCGATGACCTGCTTTGAATCCGGATTGAGCATTTCGATAGGCCCATAGAGGTCGGGGGACTGGGCGAAGTGCCGGCCGGTCACGTACGTTTCGAGCAGGTACGCAGGCGAAGTGAATCGAAGCGTCTCTTCGAGCGGCGTGCCAGTCCGGCTCAACGCCATCCCGAGCACTTGCGTCTTGAAATGGTGCAGGACCTGGACGATCGCCATCATCGAGTCGTGCTCGGCCGGCGTCGCCTCCGAAATGACCAGGCCGCGCGCGGTGAACATCTGCCGAGCCCAATCTAGCCAGGCGTCTCCGCGACCGGGACAGAGCACCACGCGCTGACCTTGGTAGGTGTTGACCCCAGGGCCGAACATCGGGTGCGTGCCAACGACACTCGCCTCGGTTGACGCCAGCATCGCCGCCATGGGGTCGGTCTTGATCGACGTGACATCCATCAGGAGCGCATCCTTGCGAACCAGTGGGCCGATTTGTTCGATCACGGCTCGCGTCTCACGGATTGGAACGCTGATGAGCACGACGTCAGCTGTCGCCGCGGCCTCGGCAGGCCGAAGCTCGGTCTCTAGGTCGGCGCTCCGCACCTCATGGCCGAGATCGGTAAACAGGGTTTGGATCGAGCGCCCCATCCCGCCTTCGCCGCCGACGATGGCAATGGTCTTCGGTTCAACGTCCAGTGGCACCTCCGCGCGAAGCGAAGCCTGACGCTCCCGGCTCATCAGCATCAACTGCCGCCACACCGATTCGATGCTCTCGGCCGGAAGGCCGAGCTCCTCGGCGCGGGCACAGCGATCGTCTAGAACCCGGCGCTCGCGGGCCAGGTCACGAATCCGAACCCGGTGCGATCGCTTGCGTGCCGCGATATCCGCGACGAGGTCCATTCTTCGGACCAGGAGCTCCAGCAGCTCGTGGTCGAGGGCATCGAGCGCGCCTCGCAGCTCTAAAAGCGGGCCTTTGTCTGGATTCTCGTCGGTCATGAGTTGGTTTTACATCGAAGAAGGGCGTCCGCATAATGCGCGCCCGTGAAACGACTGCAACTCCATCATTGGATCCTCATCGCAATGGCTCTAGGCGCGGGCCTGGGGCTCGGTCTCAATTGGGCTGGCGGCCAGGGGATGGTCGATCCCGATATCGTCAGCAACGTGGCGCTGGTTGGCAAGGAGATCGGGGATCTCTTCCTCAGGCTCCTGCAAATGCTGGTGGTCCCGCTGATCGTCTCGTCACTGATCACTGGCGTGACGGGCATGGGCGACCTACGGACCTTGGGCTCCATCGGCGGCCGCGCGATCGGCTTCTATCTCACGACGAGCTTCCTGGCCATCGTGACCGGCATCGTAGTGGTGAACATCATCCGGCCTGGCGAGGGCGCGGAGCTGGCCCTGCTCGAAGAAGGCGCAAGCGGTGTCCTGCTGACCGAAACGCCGAGCAGCATCGGGGTCGTTCTGTGGGAGCAGCTCGAAAGCTTGATCCCCAAGAACCCGCTCGCCGCCGCCACCGAGGGCGACATGCTGCCGGTCATCTTCTTCTCCTTGCTGATCGGTGTGTTCATCGGCCTCGCCGAACATCGAGAAGGATCGAAAGACGCCAGCGTGGTGCGGCGCTTCTTTTCGGGCCTGTTCGACGTGATGATGCAGATGACCCTGTTCGTCGTGAGGTTCGCTCCGATCGGCGTCTTCGGCTTCACCCTGTACGCCGCCGCGGGCAAAGGCCCAGCCGCGTTTCAAGTCTTGGGATGGTATGTGCTAACCGTCTTCATCGCGCTGTTGATTCACGCGACCGTGACCTTGCCCACGATCCTCAGGCTTGTCGCCGGTCGCTCACCGATCGAGTACGCCAGCAAACTGACCACCGCACTGGTGACCGCCTTCAGCACCGCATCGAGCAACGGCACCCTCCCCCTCACCATGCAAGAGGTGGAAGAGGCGGGCGTGAAGCCGGAAGTCACCTCCTTCGTGCTCCCACTCGGCGCAACGATCAACATGGACGGCACGGCGCTTTACGAAGCGGTCGCGGTCCTGTTCATCGCGCAGGTCTACGGCGTCGACCTCAGTCTCGCACAACAGGGCCTGGTCGCGCTGACCGCCCTACTCGCCAGCATCGGTGCCGCCGGCATCCCCCACGCCGGCATGGTCATGATGGTCGTCGTTCTCAACGCAGTGGGGCTCCCGACGAGCGCCGTAGCCTTGATCCTCGCCGTGGACCGCATCCTCGACATGCTCCGAACCACGGTGAATGTCTGGTCAGACTCGGTGGCGGCCGCGGTGGTCGACGCGCACCAATAACAGACGCCGACACCAGCGCGTCCGCTGCCGCTGGC
>CALLDH010000050.1 GCA_937998345.1 uncultured bacterium
GGAAAGGCGTTCTCGACCCTTGGCTCGCCGCTGTTGATGACCTCGAGCAGCTTCACCAGCCCTGCCATGACGTCCAATGGCTCGAAGCCCGCGATCACGACCGGCAAGCCATGACGTTCGACGAACTTCTCGAACACCGCAGAGCCCGTGATCGTCGCTGCATGTCCTGCCGCAAGAAAGCCTTCGATCTTGGTCTCGGGCATCTCGGCGACGATCTCCATGACTGGCGGGATGTATTTGTGCGCGGAGAGTACCGAGAAGTTGTCCGGCGGATCGTCGAGCAGGATGGCCGCAGTTGCCACCGCCGTCGTCTCGAAACCTGATGCAAAGAAGACGATCTCCTCGTCATGCTCGCGGGCGAGCTCCACGGCTTGCGTCACGCTGTACACCACGTCGACGTTCGCGCCCTCTGCCTTCGCGTCGGCCAACGACTGCGAAGTGCCGGGGACCCTGAGCATGTCTCCGTAAGACGCGATGCGAACACCCTGCTTCGCAAGCGCCACGGCTTCGTCGACCTCCGGCACATCGGTGACACAGACAGGGCAGCCAGGCCCCATAATTACTTGCAATTCCTCGGGGAAAGCGGCTCTCAGCCCGAACTTCGCAATCGCCTGCTCGTGGCTTCCGCAAACGTGCATGACCGATACGGGTGCATGATCGGCGTCTCGGACGAGACGCTCGAGCGCGTCACGAAGTCCGCGAGCCCGTGCCGGGTCTCGGAACTTCATCTGAGCGAACGGGTCACTCGGATTCATCGGGCGCTCCCCTCGGGGCAGGTCTCGCATCGGGTGCGGCGTCGATCTCGGCGCGAACGTCCGCGGTCATCAAATCTTGCTCATCGGCAAGCCGGAGTAGCTCGTCATAGAGCGCCAAGGTTTCAGCCGCTTCTTCCGGTGGGATTCGACGAATCGCAAAGCCCACATGATTCAGGATATAGTCGCCCGGATCCACCGGCGCGTCGCAGACCTCCAGACGAACCTGCTTCTGAACACCCCAAAAATCGACGGTCGCGATCTGCATCTCGCGGTCGACTTCGATCACTTTGCCTGGGACACCTAAGCACATGGGATAACTCCTTGGGGTATCAACCTTTGTCTCCCAGAAACGCGTCCGCGATCAAGGCCTGACCGAGCGCAATTCCTCCATCGCCCGGTGGAACTTGGCGGTGTCGCAAGAGTTTGATTTCATTAGCCAATTTTTCTTCGATTCCCGCCACCAGCCGGGCGTTCTGAAAAACACCGCCAGTCAGGACCACAGGGACGTCACCGTGCTCTGCCAGGAGGGCTCCCACCACCTCTACCGTGACCGCGACGACCGTGTTGTGAAAACGCCCAGAAACGTCTCCCGGTGACACGTTGGCCATCACATCGTTGCATGCCGCGCGCACGGCGGGCCGCAGATCAACTTCCATCGGCGCCACGCTTCGGTCGAGCGCGAATGGATACGCGTCGCGCACCGCGTCGTTCGCTATGTGATCCCACGCGATCGCGATCTGTCCCTCGTAGGTAGACACCGGCCGGTTCAACGCTAACGCCCCGAAGCCATCGAAGTAACGTCCCACACCTCGTGCCCGAGGCGCATTGAGATCGCGCTCGATCATCTGCGAAACCACACGAAGCGACTCCGGTGGCACGCCGTCGAAGAGAGGAAGCGCATCGATTGAAGGCTTGCCGTCAAACGCATCGTAGAGAAGCGCATACGTGATCCTCCAAACCTCTCTCATCGCCAGGTCGCCGCCTGCAAGCCGCACCGGCCGAAAGCTCGCAAGGCGCTCGAAACGGCCTGCAAAGCAAAGGAGAAACTCGCCCCCCCAAGAGGTGCCGTCCTCCCCAAACCCCGTGCCGTCGAACGCCACACCAAGTACCGGACCCTCGAGGCCGTGTTCCGCCATTGCGCTGGCGACGTGCGCATGGTGATGTTGTACGCCGACTCGGACCACATCGTTTCGTGTATGTGCGTAGCGCGTCGACAGGTATCCCGGGTGGAGGTCGTGAGCAATGACTTCCGGACGGATTGAAAGAATGGTTTGCATCCTTTCGACCGCCTCCTCAAAGAAGTCGAGCGCGGCGACCGTTTCGAGGTCGCCGATGTGTGGGCCGAAGTATGCGGTATCCCCGAACGCAATGCAGAAGGTGTTCTTCAGATGAGCACCGCATGCCAACACAGGGCGTGACACCGCCCTTGCCAACTGGAAGGGCCGCGGCACGAACCCTCGAGAACGGCGCATGATGGTTGGCACGCCTGCAATCACTCTCGCCACCGAATCGTCACATCGCATGGCGATATCGCGGTCGTGGAACAGAATCGCATCCGCAATCCCGTCCAGCCGCCGCAGCGCCTCCTCATTTCCGCGGCAGATCGGCTCATCGGAGACGTTTGCGGAGGTCATGACGAGCGGGCGCCCGACCTTTGCTAGGAGCAAGTGGTGCAACGGCGTATAGGGCAAAAACACGCCTAAAAGGGGAGTGTCGGGGCTCACCTCAGGCACCAGGCGCGTCTCCTCCCTGGCGCGCACGAGGACGATTGGCCGTTCGGGCGAAGCTAGCAGTGCCTCTTCTGCGGGCGTGACTTCAGCAACTGTTCGCGCAGCGTGGAGGTCAGCGACCATCACGCCAAACGGTTTTTCATCGCGATGTTTGCGTTCGCGGAGACGTCGAACCGCAGTCGCATTGGCGGCGTCGCAAGCGAGATGAAAACCGCCCAGGCCTTTGACCGCCACCACCGCACCGCACTTCAAGAGTTGCACGGCGCCGTCGAGTGGGTTGGTGGCGGGAAGCGCACTGCCATCGACCGCCGCGAGGCTCAACTTCGGTCCGCACTTCGGGCACGCGTTGGGTTGAGCATGAAAGCGTCGGTCTTCCACGTCGCCATACTCCTGCTGGCACTCCGGACACATTTGGAATTGCGACATCGTCGTCGCAGGCCGGTCGTACGGAATGCCAGTTGCGATGGTGAACCGAGGGCCACAGGTCGTGCAGTTGGTGAAGGCGTACTGGTACCGTCGATCATTGGGGTCGAGGATCTCCGCCCGGCAGTCCCCGCAGGTCGCGAGGTCTGGCGGAATGGAAAGTGTCTTGTCGCCAACCGTGTCGCTCGATTCGATCACGAAACCGGTCAACGTCTCGTCTGGAATCCGGGCGCTGTGGAGGTCTAAGACCCGTGCTGACGAAGGCGTAGGAACACGTAATTGCTCGATAAAACGGTCGAGCACATCGTCCGAGGCGAACGCTTCGATCGTGACGCCGGCTGGCGCGTTTCGCACCCTCCCGACCACCGCCATCCGCTTGGCGACGCGGTACACCCAGGGCCGAAACCCGACACCCTGCACCGTCCCTCGAATTTCGATTCGACGCCCCGCCATCACGGCCCGTCCTCAGCCACGCTGAGAACATACGCGACGACATCCCACTTTTGCTCGCTGCTCATCGTTGGCCAGGCAGGCATCGATGTTCCGCGCTTACCTTCGGTCAGCACTTCGAACAAATGCAATGGAGTCGCGTTCGCCCGCCACTCCTTCTTGTGGAAATTGATCGGCTTGCCCGATAGGCCTTCGCGGCGCGCGCCATTTCCATCGGCGCGCTCGCCATGACAAAGCGCGCACTTCTTCTTGAACAGCACCCGGCCGCGCCCTCGCGCGTCGTCGGAAGCGAGCCGCTGGAACGGAACTTCTAGCTTGCTGTAGTCGATCGTCGACGGAGTGTCCTCGGCGCTACACGCCGAGAGTGCGAGCGACATGAGCAGCGCTCCCATGGCTTTCATCGCGAATCTCCGATGAGCGGACCGGCGGGTAGCCCATGGCGGTAAGCTCCTGCACCACGCGATCGACGAGCTCGGGAATGCTTGCCTCCACGGCAGGCGTCCGCTCGACTCCGAGGTCGATCGACTCGGGCACCACACCGATCACCACCACGCGGTCGGGATAGCGGTCGAGTAGGCTGGCGCCGGCGAGAAGGTCGGCGACTCCAATTTGGTGGGGAGAAAGCCTTTCGTAGACTGCCGGAGCCACTTCTTCGCCCTCGATTCGGACCTGCGTGCCCGGTGGGCCGTCGGCCTTGATCGCATCGACCAGAATCACCTGATCTGCGTTGTCGACGAGAGGAAGAAGTGACAGCCCGAGCGTGCCGCCATCGAGGGCGAGCACGCCTTCGGGCATGTCGTACTCACGGAGCAGCTTGTGGATGGCGGCAATGCCGGCACCGTCGTCCGTGCAGACGACGTTGCCGAGCCCCAAGACGAGGACCGGCGTGCGGTCAGTCATCCCGGTTGCGCCAGCTCTTGGGCAGGAACTTGTATCCGCTGAACAGGGAATCGATCAGCCCCATGCCCTCGACGCGGGATACCAGCATCGCGCTCCAAATGTGGTGGGCGACGAAGCCCAGCAGGAACCACATGGCTAGGTGATGGATCCAGCGCGCCATTTGCAGGCCACCGAAGATCGGGACCAGGAACTCCCACATTTGCATGTAGCCAGTCGCGCTCACCGAGTAGAGAGCGAAGCCGGTGAGGATCAGTGTGAAGTATAGACCGAACACCAGCAGGTAGAAGAAGCCGGCCAGCGGGTTGTGACCCACGTTCATTGGGGGCTCTTTGCTGAGGAACGAGTAGAACTTCAGCATGCCGAAGACGTCGCGACGCCGCCGCGGACTCATCGGTACGAACTGATGCCAACGCGCGTAGTACGAGCCGACGAACATCCATATGACGCGGCTTGCGACCGTGAGGGCAAAGATGATGGCCGTGTAGAAGTGCACGGTCTTCATGTTGGCCATGACGAGTTGCTCACTCGCGGGGCCAGTGGGGATCAAATACGGCTTGCCGATGTAGATCCCTGTGATGGCGAGGATGAACACCGACATCATGATGATCCAGTGGCTCATCCGGACCAGCAGGTCCCAAACGTAGACCCGCTCGATCCCTTCGGCATCGTGCTTCCGGTGGCTCACCTGGGGGCGAGCGCCTCCTTTGACGGCGGCTGCCGGCGGCGGGGTCATCGCGCCTTCACGCGAGTGATCTCGCGCCCTCCAGGTTCGACGACGTGCACACCGCAAGCCATGCACGGGTCGAAGGAATGAACCGTCCTCAGGATCTCGATCGGCTGCTCAGGATCGGCCACCGGGGTTCCTACCAGGGCTGCCTCGTAGGGGCCGGGTACGTCGCCCGAGTCCCGTGGCCCGGCGTTCCAAGTGCTCGGAACCACGCATTGGTAGCGTTCGATCTTGGCATTCTTGACGTGGACCCAGTGTCCAAGCGAGCCACGCGGGGCCTCGTGGAAACCGGCTCCCATGCAGTCGGCGGGCCAGCTCTCCGGCTCCCACTTGCTGTTGTCGTGGATGCGAAGCTCGCCCTTGCCCATGTTGTCGGCGAGCTCGTCGACCCAGTCGCCGATCTTGTCGACCAGCAGCTGCGTTTCGATGCCTCGTGCCGCGACGCGGCCGAGTGTCGAGAACAAGGCCTCGGGACCCACGCCCAGCGTCTTCAGCACGTGGTTGACCAGGCCTTGCACCTGTTCGTGACCGCGAACGTAGTTGACCAACATCCGCGACAAAGGTCCGACCTCCATCGGCACGCCTTCGTAGCGGGGCGACTTCAGCCAAGAGTACTTCTTCGAGGTGTCCAGGCGCTCATAGGGTGGCTCCGGCCCGGTGTAGTTCGGCTTGGTTTCGCCCGCGGACGGGTGAAGCGCTGCCTCTTCGCCGCCTGCGTAGTCGTACCAGGAGTGGGTGATCTGCTCGGTGATCTTCGAGGGATCGAACTCCTCCACCTTCGAGATGTCGCGCGCGCGAATGATGCCCGGCTTGATGTAGAGATCTGGATTGGCCTCGTCGTCGAGCGGGTACTCGCCGTACACCATGTAGTTGCCTACGCCAGCCCCGTAGCCCGCCCAGTCCTTGTAGAACGAGGCGACCGCGAGCAGGTCCGGGATGTACACCTTGCTCACGAACTCTTGTGCGCCCGCGATGAGCTTCTTGAACTGAGCGATCGTGTGGATGTTTAGCGAAGCCTGCTTGTCGGGGTCGACCGGAGTCGCCATGCCGCCGACGAGGAAGCTCTGTAGGTGCGGGTTCTTGCCACCGAGAATGGCGTGCATCTTGATGAACTCACGCTGCCACTCGAGCGCTTCGAGATAGTGCGCCACGGCCATGAGATTGGCTGCCGGTGGGAGCTTGTACGCCGAATGCCCCCAATATGCGTTGGCAAATGGCCCGAGTTGCCCGCGATCGACCAGGCCTTTGACGCGGTCCTGGATGCCCTTGAAGTACGTGGCGCTCGACTTCGGCCAGTCCGAAATCGACTGTGCCAGAGCCGCGGTCTCCTTTGGATCCGCGCTTAGGGCCGACACAATGTCGACCCAGTCGAGTGCGTGCAGGTGATAAAAGTGGATCACGTGGTCCTGGATGCACTGGGACGCGATGATCAGGTTGCGGAGGATCCGCGCATTGGGCGGAGGCTTCGCGCCGATCGCGTCTTCGACCGCGCGGATCGAAGCAATCGCATGCACCGTCGTGCAGACGCCGCAGATGCGCTGGGTAAACGCCCAGGCATCGCGCGGGTCGCGGCCTTGTAGGATGATCTCGATCCCGCGGAACATGGTCGACGAAGACCAAGCGTCGGAGACTTGGCCCTCGTTGATTTCCGCCTCGATGCGCAGGTGGCCCTCGATGCGGGTTACCGGGTCGACAACGATATGGGTCATTCTGCGCCTCCTTCATCGGTCCGCGCGGGCGGGCCCTCTGGTGCATGATCCGCGCCCGTTCCAACGAGCTTCTTTCCGAGGTGTACCAAGGTGTGTGTTGCGAACGCGGTCGTGACACCAATGGTCGCCCAGAAGCCGACCTTATCGATGTCCGAGCCCTTGCCGAAACCGGGGAAGCCTGGGAGGTGCGAGTAGAAGGGCGTCATCTTGTCCCAGAAGTCTGGCTCTGCGCAGCCGATACAACCGTGGCCGCACGCGATCGGCCAGCTCGTGTTGTCGTTCCAGCCGACGTTCGGGCAGTTCTGGAACGACACGGGGCCCTTGCAGCCCATCTTGTAGAGGCACTGACCGTCGCGATGTGCTTCGTCGCCCCATTGCTCGACGTATTGCCCAGAGTCGTAGTGAGCGCGCCGCTCGCAGTTGTCGTGAATCGACTTTCCGTATGCAAAAAGCGGGCGATTCAGCTTGTCTAGGGCGGGGAACCTTCCGTAGGTCAGGAAGTAGACCAACGTTGCGGTGAGGTTCTGCGCGTTTACCGGACAGGCCGAAAGGTTGATCAGAGTCTTGATTCCGGGGACCGCATCCGAGACACCGAGTGCGCCGGTCGGATTCGGCGATGCCGCCGGGATTCCGCCGAAGGACGCACAGGTTCCAACCGCAACCGTCGCCAACGCATTGCCGCAGACTTCGTTCGCGATTTGATGGGCCGACTTGCCGCCAACCGTACAGTACGCGCCGTTCGCGCCGGTCGGGATCGAACCCTCAACGACCGCGATGTACGCGCCCTTCTGGTTCTCGACGACCGCGTGGAGGTTCGCCTCTGCTTGGTGACCAGCT
>CALLDH010000051.1 GCA_937998345.1 uncultured bacterium
TCGTCGCCGCGGCCTTCTTCTTCGCCGCGGCCTTCTTCTTCGCCGCAGCCTTCTTCCGCTTCACCTCGTCGGCCTTCTTCTTCGCCGCAGCCTTCTTCCGCTTCACCTCGTCGGCCTTCTTCTTCGCCGCAGCCTTCTTCCGCTTCACCTCGTCGGCCTTCTTCTTCGCGGCAGCCTTCTTCCGCTTCACCTCGTCCGCCTTCTTCTTCGCGGCAGCCTTCTTCTGAGCCAGTGCCGCCTTCTTCTCTTCGGCCAGGCGCTTGGCTTCCGCCTTCTTGACGCGGAGCAGCTCGGCCTTCTGCTTGGCTTCGGTCTTCTTTCGCTCGGCCTCCGCCTGCCGGCGCGCCGCCTCGGCCTTCTTTTTGACTTCGGCTTTTCTGCGAGCCGCTTCTTTGCGCGCCGCTGCCTGTGCCAGCGCGAGCTCGCGGAGGTCGATCGTCTTCGCCTCGACCCGCTTGCGGGTCTTCTTTGGTTTCTCCTCTTCGTCTTCCTCGTCGACCTCCTCGACTGGAAGCTGCTGCGGCGAAACGAAGGGACGCCTTGGCGCCGGCCTGCTCGCCTTGATGCCTGACAACGGCAGATGCCCTGCCTTCTTTGCAGCCTTATAGGCAGCCCGCATGGCCTCCGGCTCACCAAAGTACTTGGTCATGGCGTCGAGGTAGAGCTTCTTCCAGAGCTTCTCGCAGGCCTTTCCGAGGCCTGGAGGGATCTTGGTATGGGTGACCTCGACCTTGGTCCCGCCGGCCACCGGCTCGAATGTGATATCTACCTGTGAATCATCGGCGCCCTTGGGAAAGTCCCGAGTTCGCCAGGTCATCGCGATCCGGCTGCCGGTCACCAGATAGACATGAGTTGCGTCGATGAAACCATCGTCGGAGACGACTCGACCGCCTACCCAGGGGTCCACCGTAGCCCGCGCGCCCGTGAACGCGGAGTGATGGCGCTCGTCCATCCACGCGGAATAAATACGGTTTGGGCTCGCGGGTATCACGGAGGAGACAGTGAATTCTTCCGTGTCCATCGTCCTCAGGTTCCTTGACTCGCTGGCCTGTATAAGTCCAGGAATCTCATTTGAAAACCAGAAAATTGCGCCCGGCCTGGGTCAGAAGAGTCATTTGTGAGGTTCTTGTAAGCTATTCGGGCGAGTTCTGCACGCCCCGGCTTAGATCGTGCCGGATCTCTTGACCCCGTCTGCGGCCGTGCTTCGATGCCAACCTCGATGCCACAAGCAGCTCCCCGGCACCAGTTCTGGATCGACCGTGGCGGGACGTTCACGGATTGCATCCACCGCGACCGGAACACGGGTGCCCTCCGGGTTGCCAAGGTGCTCTCCTCCGATCAGGCACCGCTCGAAGGTATCCGGGCGCTCCTGGGGCTCGGGGCGGACGATCCGATCCCACCCAGCGAGGTCCGGATGGGGACCACTTTGGCCACCAATGCGCTCCTCGAGCGGGGCGGATGCCGGTGCGTTCTCGTGGCGGACGAAGGCCTTGGAGACTTGATTCGAATTGGCGACCAGACGCGCCCCGACCTGTTCGCGCTCGAAATCGACAAACCCGAGCCGCTCCCCGAGGCGGTGATCGAGGTGGGTGCCCGGATGGCAGCCGACGGTTCGCTCCTTCACGCCCTTGATTCGGAGGTACTCCGCAACGCGCTCCAGATGGCGCGAAACCGCGGTGCCGAATCGGTGGCCATTGCATTGATCCACGCCTACCGCGACGGCACGCTCGAGCATCGAATCGAGGCGCTGGCAGAGGAAGTCGGGTTCACGCACGTTTCGGTCTCGAGTGAAATCTCGAACGAGCTCGGGCTGCTCGGCCGTGCCGACACCACGGTCGCCAATGCGTACCTCACGCCGCTGCTCACGCGCTACCTCACAGAGCTCGAACGAGAGCTAGGCGCTGGACGTCTTCGAATGATGCAAAGCAATGGAGGACTGGTCGACGCACCCCGCTTCATCGGACGCAACGCGGTGCTGTCCGGTCCCGCCGCGGGCGTCGTGGCGACCGGCGCGGTCGCGGACGAGCTCGATCTCTCGGAAGTGATCGGCTTCGACATGGGTGGAACCTCCACCGACGTGTCCCGCTACGCCGGCAAGGTCTCAAGGGTGTTCGAAAGCCAGATCGGCGGCATTCGGATACGTGCGCCGATGATAGAGCTCCACACCGTTGCGGCCGGAGGCGGGTCGATCTGTAAGCTCGAAGGAAGGCGCATGACCGTCGGCCCACAGAGCGCGGGCGCCGAACCGGGACCGCTCTGCTACGGGAAGCCCGGCGGGCGCGAACTCACGCTGACCGACGTCTCCCTTCATCTGGGACGCATCGCAGCGGATCGGTTTCCTTTTGAGCTCGACGAGGAGAAGCCGCGGAAGAAGATCGCTGAGATCGCTGCCTCTCTGCGAGCGTTGGGCCTCGAACGCTCTCCCACGGAGATTGCCCATGGCTTCCTGCGCGTGGCCGTGGAGAACATGGCGGCAGCGATTCAAAAGGTTTCGGTCGGCCGTGGTCATGATGTGCGCACGCACGGCATGGTCGTGTTCGGTGGCGCAGGCGGACAGTACGCCTGCCTCATCGCGCGCCGGCTCGGGATTCGAAGCTTGGTGCTCCACCCCTATGCTGGCGCGTTGTCTGCGTTCGGAATGGGGGTGGCCAACTTCGAATGGCACGGGGAACGAGACGCGGGACGCACGAGCTTGAGCGACCCGTTGCCCGAACGATGGCGAAGCGCGTTTTCGGAGCTCAAGGCTTCCGGGCGCGCGGCACTCGAGCGAGACGCTGGCCCGGGCGCACAGTGGATCGTCCGCCGCCAAATCGATCTTCGCTACCGCGGCACGGAAACGGCGCTTGCCGTCGACTGGGGTGACTCGAGCACGATGCGTGCGGAATTCGAGACGCTTCATCGTCGCGAGTTTGGGTATGTTCGGCCCGAGCACCCGGTCGAGGCCGCCACGCTGAGAGTCACCGTCGAGCTGAGTGGCGAAAAACCCGAGCTCCCGTTCGCGGAGCCCGGCTCCGGAAAGCCCGAGCGCACGGCGACCCTTTGGTCGGCTGGGGCACTGGTCGAAGCGCCGGTCTATCACCGCGAGAGCTTCCCAATCGGGGAGGAGATTCCCGGGCCCGCGTTGATATTGGACGCCACCGGATCGGTGGTTGTCGATGCGGGCTTCGTCGCGCTTCGCAACGAGCGCGACTACCTCATCCTCCAAGACACCGAAACCAACCCCGGACGGGAGGCGGCCGACACCCGCGTCGACCCCGTTCTCCTCGAGGTCTTCAACAACCAGTTCAAGTCGATCGCGGAGCAGATGGGTGTGGTGCTCCAACGCACGGCGATGAGCACCAACATTCGCGACCGCCTCGACTTCTCGTGCGCGGTGTTCGATGCCGACGGAGGGCTCGTGGCCAACGCGCCGCACATCCCGGTTCATCTCGGCGCCATGAGCGAATCAGTGCGGGCGGTGCTCGCCGCACATCCGGCCACCACGCCGGGCCAAGTCTTTGTCAGCAACGACCCCGCCGCGGGCGGTTCGCACCTTCCGGACATCACGGTCGTCACCCCGGTCCACGACGGTAATGGAACGCTCCGGTTCGTAGTCGCATCACGCGGGCACCATGCCGACGTCGGGGGGCTCACGCCCGGCTCGATGCCACCGTTTTCGACCACGCTCGAAGAAGAAGGAGTCGTCTTGCGCAATCTCGAAATCGTCCGGGACGGGGCCTTCCGAGAGGAGCAGCTGCGCGATGTGCTGACGGGCGGTCCGTATCCGGCACGCAACCCAGACGAGAACGTCGCCGACATTCAGGCGCAGATCGCGGCCAACGAGAAGGGGATGCAGTTGCTCGACGAGGTGCTCGCGCGGTACGGGATCGACGTAGTCATTGCCTACATGCAGCATATCCAGGACAACGCAGCCGAGCTGACCGCGCGTGCGATCGAGGGTTTAGAGGATGGTGAACATCGGTTCGAAGACCGGCTGGACGACGGCGCCCGCATTGCGGTCCGGGTGATCGTCCGCGGCGGCGCAATGGAGATTGACTTCGAAGGGACGGACCGAGCGCTCGATAACAACCTCAACGCACCACGGGCCGTCACGATGGCCGCGATTCTCTACGTGCTGCGCGTGCTGATCGGAAAACCGATCCCGCTCAACAGTGGCTGCATGCGGCCCGTCACCGTCCGAATTCCTGACGGTTCGCTTCTTTCGCCCGAACCCCACCGCGCAGTCGCCGCGGGCAACGTGGAAACTTCACAGCGTATCGTGGATGTCCTGTTTGGCGCGCTCGGCCTCGCCGCCGCGAGCCAGGGGACGATGAACAACATCACCTTTGGGGACGATCGCTTCGCGTACTATGAGACACTTGGAGGAGGGGCGGGCGCAACCGAGCGGCGGTCTGGCGCATCGGGCGTGCACACCCACATGACCAACTCTAGATGTACGGACCCCGAAGTTCTCGAAACACGGTTTCCGATACGGATTCGTCGGTTTGAGCTCCGACATGGTTCGGGCGGCAAGGGCGCGCGAACGGGAGGCAAGGGGCTGACTCGCGAGCTGGAATTCCTCGCGGCAATGAGGGTTTCGGTGCTGTCGGAGCGGCGCGTCGTCCCGCCCTATGGTATGCGCGGCGGCGGCCCAGGGGCTCCCGGCATGAATCTCCTGAACGACAAACCACTTGCTCATCGTGTCACGGTCGAGGTGTCACCCGGCGATGTCTTGCGCGTGGAAACGCCCGGAGGCGGTGCGTGGGGTAGCCCGGAATGAAGCCGAGGGAACTGTGGCGGCGTCTCAAGCAGATCGTCTTTCACAATATTCTCCACGCCGATGACACTCCGCATCGCATCGCCTGGGGCGTGTTCATCGGCGCGATGATAGCGTTCACGCCGACTCTCGGGCTTCAGATCGTCTTGTACCTGCCCGTTGCGGCACTCCTCCGGGCCAACAAAGTGTCGGGCATTCCTATCTTGTTCATCAGCAATCCGTTCACCGCAGTCCCGCTGTACTATACGACCTGGTCGGTTGGGGCGGCTGTCCTGCACCCGGAAAAGGAAGTCACACGAGCCACGATCAAGACCTGGCTGGGCAACACCGGGCGGGCGTTGAAGGACGACGGCATGGAGCGCCTGCTCGAAGCAGAGTTCTGGAGCGATACGGGCCGGCTCTTGGCCAGCACGGGCGGCGAGCTATGGATGGGCGCGCTGGTCTGCGGCCTGATCGTCGCACTTCCCGCTTACTTCACCACCCGCTGGGGCATCAACGCCTTCCGTCACTTGCGTGAAGCTCGTCGGCTCCCTCACGGGCCGATGGACCGCAAAAAAAGGCGAGGAGCCGACGGGTAGCGGGGCGGTGGTGGTGGTGGTGGTAGGCCGCTTCCGCCAACCCGCCGGCTTGGGACTAAGCCTTTTTCTTGGAGCCCTCGACCCGATTGGAGAGCTCGCCCATCGACTCCGCGATACCGCTGATCATCTCGGATGTGCTCTTGAGCGTGCTGGCAGCGGCGTCGATTGCGGTGCGCGAAACCCCGAGCCACAAGCTGGTGACCTTGCGGCCCAGTGTCGTGACGCTCTCGGCGGTCTTGCTGACCTGATCGACAGCTGCATTCATGTTTTCTTCGATGGTGGATTGGATCTTTTCTTGCTCAGTCATCGGCGTTCTCCTGGTTGGGGGTCGATGCTTGGGGCAGGGCGTCCCTGCCCGTGATCAATTTTCGGCCGGGATCGTCAAAGAGAACCATGTAGGCCTCGGACCCGGCAGGAAGCGACTTTCCGGTCACGCCGCAGACTGCCTCGTGGACGAGCGTCATCGGCATCACCCCGACGGCGCCCTCGAGCGGATCGGCCGGCGCCGTGGACTCCTCTACGCGCTCCGGACTCTCGGTCGCCTCCGCCCCGGGGATCTTGCTCAGTTGCGCACTCGACCTTCGACGAAAACGGTGCCGTTCAGAGGCGAGCAACTCCACGACCTCGCGGAGCTCCCCCTCGGCCTTGGCGCCCACGACGTCGAGGGTATCGAGGGCGTCCTCGAG
>CALLDH010000052.1 GCA_937998345.1 uncultured bacterium
CTGCTGATGGCGTCGGACGGGATCGCGATCGATCAATACTCGAGGGGCAACGGCCCGTTCGACATCGAATCGGTGGGCATGGAGTACAGCGTCGTGCTCAAGGGCGTCCAACGCGCCGCCGAGATGCTCGACACCGGCGCCCCAAAGGAAGTCTCGGTCCAGACCGAGCGTCTGACGACCGTGGTCCGCATGCTCTCCGATGAGTACTTCGTAGCCCTTGCAGTCGAGCCTGGCGGGAACGTCGGCAAGGCCCGCTATCTGCTGCGAGTCAGCGCGCCCAAGCTGGTCGAAAACCTCTGACCTCATGACGGTGTCGGCGAAACGCGTCCTGGTGCTCAACGGGCCCAACCTCAACCTTCTGGGGACCCGCGAGCCCGATGTATACGGCGCGACGACCCTCGACGACATCGAGCTCGGTCTCCAGGACTTGGCAAAGGACCTTGGCGTCACGATCGAATGCCGGCAATCCAATCAGGAGGGGCAGCTCATCGACTGGCTCCATGATGCAAGGGACACCTTCGACGGCGTCGTGATCAACCCGGGTGGCCTGACGCATACGTCGGTCTCCTTGCGCGACGGAATCGCCGCCATGGGATTGCCGACCGTCGAGGTGCACATATCAAACACGCAGGCGCGCGAATCGTTTCGTCATCAGTCAGTCACAGCCGCCGTGTGTATTGGTTCCGTGATCGGCTTCGGAAAGAATAGCTATGCGCTTGGACTTCGTGCCCTAATCGACTATCTGAACGCGACCGGTTAAGCCGTCCCCGCCGGGAGACACCATGAAGTTGGACCTCGATCAACTCCGCGATCTCATTCGACTCCTCGACGAGTCTAATCTCACCGAGATTGAAGTCGAACATGACGATGACCGTATCCGGGTGCGCCGCGATCCCGCCCCGCTCGCCGCCGCGTCGCAGCCGGTGGCGCCCGGAGCCGTCGCAGGCTCCACTCACCCGAGCGATGCACCAGCCTCAGAGGAAGGCGAAGGCAGCTACGTCACGTCGCCCTTCGTCGGCACGTTCTACCGCGCACCCTCCCCCGAAACTGATGCATTCGTCGAGGTCGGGGACTCGATCGCGCCGGGCCAAGTGCTTTGCATCGTGGAGGCCATGAAGCTCATGAACGAAATCGAATCCGAACTCGCGGGCACCATCGTCGATGTCCTCGTCGAAAACGGAAAGCCAGTCGAGTACGGCGACCGGCTCTTTCGAATCGAAACCACCTGAGCTGTGTTCGACAAAGTCCTCATTGCCAACCGAGGGGAGATCGCGCTTCGCGTGATTCGTACCTGTCGAGAGCTGGGCTTACGCACCGTCGCAGTGCATAGCGAGATCGACACCGACGCGCTGCACACGAGATTGGCCGACGAAGCGATCTGCATCGGTCCCGCAGACCCGACGCGAAGCTACCTCCACATTCCAGCGATCATCGCCGCCGCCGAGATCACCGGCGCCGATGCGGTGCATCCCGGCTATGGATTCTTGTCGGAGAATCCAGAGTTCGCGGAGACATGCGCACAGTGCAGCCTCGAGTTCATCGGGCCGCTCCCCGAACAGATGCGAAGGTGGGGCGACAAAGTCAGCGCCCGTGCGCTGGCCAAGTCCCTCGACCTTCCGACGATCGAGGGGACCGAGCTCGTCGAGGACGTCGACGACGCCGTCAGGAAGGCCGAGGCTCTCGGTTTTCCGGTGTTGCTAAAAGCTTCTGGAGGAGGCGGCGGCCGCGGAATGCACATCTTGGAGTCCAAGGAAGAGTTGCGCGCTATTTTCGAGACGGCACGATCGGAGTCACGCGCCGCGTTTGGCAACGATGCGCTCTATTTCGAGAAATTCATCGAACGGCCTCGGCACATCGAGTTCCAGATCCTCGGGGACAAACACGGCAACATCCACGTGCTCGGCGAACGAGAGTGCTCGATTCAGCGCCGCCATCAAAAGATCCTCGAAGAAGCCCCGAGCGTGGCTCTGTCGGATGAAATGCGGAACGACATGTCGGCCACCATCCAGCGCGCCATGGGCGAGGCCGGATACATCTCGGCCGGGACCCTCGAGTTCTTGCTCGACGAGCGCGGCGAGCTGACGTTCCTGGAAATGAACCCCCGCATCCAAGTCGAGCACCCAGTCACCGAGCTCGTCATGGGCGTCGACTTAATCGCCGAGCAAATTCGAATCGCGGACGGCCAGCCTCTGGGGCTGCCCGAGCGTCCTCTCTCCGCGAGAGGTCACGCGATCGAGTGCCGTATCAATGCCGAAGACCCAGACACCTTTGCGCCCTCCCCGGGCACCATTACCGAGCTGCACATGGCAGGAGGAACCGGCGTCCGGGTGGACAGCGGCGTGTACGGTGGGGGCCGTGTTCCGCCGAATTATGACCCTCTGATCGCGAAGCTCATCGTACATGCACCGACACGCACCCAAGCGATCGCGAAGATGCGGCGCGCGCTCAGCGAGACCCTCATCGGGGGCATTCGCACCAACAGTCCACTCCATCAGAGGATTCTCGCGCACCCGGCCTTCGCGGAGGGACGGTTCTCCACTCGTTTCCTCGATGAGCTCCAGGCCTAGCGCTTGTTGACCGCCCCCGTCCGGCATTAGTAGACTTGTGTGGGTGCACTGAACGCATGGGGGCATAGCAGGGGCTTTGGCTATCAACAGGAATAAGGTTCTGGACGCGGCTAGGAAGTACCAGTCGCGCGGCCAGTACGACAAGGCGATCGTCCAGTACAAGAAGCTGGTCGATACCGACAAGCGGGACGTTCGTTCCCTGCTGAAGATCGGCGACTTGTACGTACGCAAGGGCGACCGCGGCTCGGCGATCGAGACGTACGAAACCGTCGCAGGTCATTACGCCCAGCAAGGTTTCTTTCTCAAAGCCATCGCGGTCTACAAGCAGATCTTGAAGCTCGACCCTTCGCGACTCGACGCGCAGGTGCGACTCGGCGAAATGTACGAACAGCTTCAATTGATCAGCGATGCGATGAGCGTGTTCGAGGATGTTTCGAGCGCCTTCATGCGCGCCGGGGATACCGATCAGGCGTTGGCCATGCTCGGCAAGATGGTCGAGCTCGATCCCGAACACATTCCGGTGCGAATCAAGTACGCCGAAGCGCTGTCCCGCGCGGGGCGAACACAGGAAGCGGCAAACGAGTTCGAACAAGGCGCGTTGCTGCTGAAAGACCAGGGCCGGCTCGATGACTACGTCAAGGTTGCGGAACGCCTCTTGTACCACCGCAGCAATGATGTTCGTGTGGCCAAGGAGCTCGCCGAAACCTACATCTCTCGTCGCGATCCGAAGCGAGCGCTCGCGAAACTGCAAATCTGCTTCAAGGCGGACCCGCGCGACGTCTCGACTCTGTCGTTGCTGGCCGAGGCATTCCTGATGCTCTCGCAGACCGACAAGGCAGTGAGCGTGTATCGCGAAGTAGCGCGCATCCACCGCGAGGCGCAACGCCCCCAGGAACGGATGAGCGCGCTGCACCGCATCCTGGAGCTCAGCCCGAACGACAAAGAGGCGCAAGCGGCCCTGAACAAGACCGCTTCCGCCTCGGGGCAGCACTACATGCCACCGGGCTCGGTGAGGCAGCCCGCGACACCCGCGGGCTCGGTTTCGAACGCGCAGCTAGGGAATTCGCAGTTGAGCGGGACCGCACAGGTGAGCGGAACCTCGCAGACGAGCTCCCCCTCCCTGAGCAGCGGGTCGGGCCTGAGCGGGGCCTCGGGCATCATGTATGTCGAGGAGGACATCGAGGAGGACATCGAGGAGGACTTTGGGGAGGACTTTGGGGAGGCAAGCACCATCTCCGGTTCTCTCCCCGCCGCTCCCGAGGCGACCCTCGAAGTCGAGGAGTCGCACGCCTCGGCACCTCCGGCGCCGCGGCCGCCCACCGGTGGACAGGTCATCCCGCTGAGGGCGCTCGCTCCGATGACCTATCCGGAGTTCGTCGCCCTGCCGCTGATAAGCACCCAGGTCGCGCCAGCCACCGCTGCGCTAGCGCCCAACCTAATGGAGCGAACCCTCGAGCTTGCCGATTCGTATTTGGTCGACGGCCTGTTCACGCAAGCGCGTGCGATCGTCAGCGAGCTTCAGCTCACTCTTCCCGACCATCCGCTCGTGCTGGACAAGGCGCGCGAGATCGAAGAACTGGCGGCTGCATCCTCCGGTGTATCCGCGGTTGCGCAACCCATCATGCAGCGAGACGTGTCGTCGATACCGGCGCCAATGGCCTCGGAACCGCCCGAGATGGAGCTCGAATACGAAGAGCTCGAACCCGGCGACGAGGGGTTCGACTTCGCGGAGAGGCTCGCCGAAGAGCTCGCCGAAGTAGCAGAGATCGCCCCGATCGACGAGGGCGCCGAGATGATCGACGTCGAGACGGTCTTCGAGCAGTTCAAAGCCGGCGTCGCCGAACAGGTGGCCGACGACGACAGCGATACGCACTTCGACCTCGGCATCGCTTACAAGGAGATGGGGCTGTTCCCCGATGCCCGACGCGAATTCCAGGTGGCGATGGCGGATCCGCGGCGGCGCTGCCTCTGCTGGACGATGATCGGCCTCATCTACATGGAAGAGGGCCAGCCGCGAGACGCGATCGAAGCGTTCCAGTCCGGTTTGGAAAGCCCCGAGAAGACTTCTACTGAGGCCATCGGCCTGCACTACGAGCTCGCGATGGCCTGCGAGACCGCTGGTCTGACCGACCAAGCGCGTCTGCACTACGAGTACGTTTTCCAGCGGGAACCGCAGTACCGGGAGGTGGGTCCGCGGTTGCAGCGCCTCGGCGGTCCTTCTGGTGACAACCCTGACGATCTACTCATGGAATCGATGGACGACGTGAACCGCGCCTTCGACGAGTTGATCCACGAGGACTAGGCCCTATAGACTCGGTCAGTGATGGCCGAAACAGTCCAGACGTTCTGCCGCATCTGCGAAGCACTTTGTGGTCTCGAGGTCACCGTGGATGGCGACCAGATCGTCGACATCAGGCCCGACAACGACCACGTCGCGACGCGCGGATACGGTTGCCTCAAGGGGCTCAAGCAGCATCGGTTGTACAACACGCCCGATCGGCTGCTGTATCCGATGCAGCGGACGAACGGCGAGCTCCAGCGTGTGAGTTGGGACGATGCGCTCGGCAGCATCGGCAGCAAGGTACGCGAGCTGATCGACAACCACGGTCGCGACAGCATTGCCATGTACGTCGGCACGGCCGCCGGCTTCGGGGTGTTGCACCCGGTCTTTGCGCAGGGTTTCATGCAAGGAGTCGGCTCGGCCAGCTTGTTCTCCTCGGCCACTCAGGATTGCGCCAACAAGTTTGCGGTCGCTCGCCAGCTTTACGGCTTTCCGTTCACCCAGCCTTTCCCCGACCTCGACAAGCTCGAGTGTCTAATCATCGTCGGAGCCAATCCGGCGATTTCCAAGTGGAGCTTCTTGCAGGTCTCGAACCCGATTCGACGCCTCAAAGAGGTCGAGGAGCGCGGCGCGAAGATTTTCGTCGTCGACCCCCGTCGCACCGAGACGGCCAAAGTTGCAGGCGAGCACGTCTTCATTCGCCCCAACACCGACGTGTTCTTCTACCTTTCGTTCCTGCACGAGTTGCTAGCGACCTCCACGATCGACCGCGCGCGTATCGACTCGCACATGACCGGCTTCGACGAGCTCTGCCGCGTCGCAGAAGCATGGCCGCCCGAGCGAACCGCTGAAGTGACGCGCATCCCGGCCGATACTCTCCGCGAGATGGTGCGCGCATACAGCGAGGCCGACGGGGCTGCGCTCTACTGCTCGACCGGCGTGAACATGGGCACCAATGGTTCGCTCGCGTTTTGGCTGCAGGAGTGCATCAACGCGATTTCGGGCAACCTCGATCGCGAAGGCGGCACCCTGGTCAGCACCGGCGTCATTGATTTTGCGGCGTTTGGTAAGAAGACCGGCATCCTCCTGCATGAGAATGAAAGCCGCGTCGGCAACTTCCAGTCCGTCAACGACTCCATGCCGGGCGGCATCCTCGCCGACGAGATCCTCACCCCAGGTGATCGGCAGATCAAAGCCTTATTCGTCACTGGCGGCAATCCGCTCATCACGATGGCCAACTCGGGGCGCCTGCGCGAGGCTTTCAAGGAGCTCGAGTTGCTCGTCGTCCTCGACATCCAGCCGAGCGAAACGGCGTCCGTTGCAACCCATGTTCTCCCCTGCACCTCGCCGTTCCAGCGCCCAGACCTGCCGTTCGTGTTCCCTCTGATGCTGGGACTTCAGTCGAAGCCGTACCTACAGGCGACCCGCGCCGTGGTGCCTCCGCAAGGTGAACAGCGAGACGAGGCGACGATTTACGTCGACATCGCCAAAGCGAGCGGCGTCAATTTGTGGGGCTCGGCTGCCGCCCAGCGCGTATTCGAAACAGCCAAAGCACTCCATTCGATTGGGCGTCGCGGGAAGCAGCCGTCGATCCCGCAAGAGCTTCTCCTCTCAGGCCTACTCCGAGCTACGAAGCAAGGCAGCTTTAGAAAGCTCCTGAAAGCAAAGCACGGTCGACTCCGTCCGGAGCACGACCCGGGCAGCTTCCTCGGCAAACGCGTCATTCACGACGACCGCAAGGTCCATCTCGCGCCCGAGGTGTTTCTCGAGCAGACAGAGAAGCTAGAAGCTGACTTCCAGCTCGAGCTCGAGACGAAAGACCAGCTCAAGCTGATCACGAAGCGCGCGATCACCACCCACAACTCCTGGACACACAACATCGAGGAGTTCGTTTCAGGCGACCGCTCGACCAATCACTTGTACGTGCACCCTCAGGACGCAGAACGATTGGGGGTTCAAGAAGGCAGCCTGGCCGACGTGTCGACCGACACCGGCACGGTTCGCGTCCCCGTGAAGCTCCTCTCCGAGCTGATGCCCGGCACCGTCGCCCTACCGCACGGCTGGGGCCATCAGGACAGCAAGATGGGTGTCGCCAGCCGGACGACCGGCGTCAACGTCAACCTGCTCGCCGCGGACGGCCCGGACAAGCTCGAGAAGGTCTCGGGCATGGCACACCTGACCGGCTTCCTGGTCGACGTAAGGCCGGCCGCGGGCGCGCTCAACCCGAACCACTGGTCAGGCATCGAGGGCTAGAAAACCGCCCGAAACGAGAGATTGGGGAACCAAATCGCGTCGGTGAACCTGATTGGGCACTGCTCCGGCGGAACACCCCAGCGGTTGCGGCAGGCGAGTGGCGCGCTCGGATCGGTGGAGTCGACCGCCTGCGCGTCGCGTGCCTGCGTGATGTTGATCCATTCGAGGGCAATTCGCATGCGGCGCCCTGGTTTTGCCCATTCGTAGGCGACTTGCGCATCCAGGCGCACGAACCAGGGAACACGCTGCACGTACTGCTGCACCACGCCCGACGGGTCGAGCCAGAGCCAGCCTTCCGCGCGGCCGGACCTCGCGAAGACACGGGCGGATATGATCAGCCCGAACTTTGCCTGCCAGGCCAGCACGCCATTCATGACGTGCCTAACGTCGTACGAAGGCGTGTAGTCGAATGTCTGTGGCGGCATGTTGATGAGCAACGCCGTCGCAGTGAGGTCGCTGAAACCAAGCGTGTAGCTGACCAAGGTTGAGAATCCGATGTCGAACGGACGCTGGAGCAAGAGCTCGAGACCGTAGCTCTTGCCGTCCGCGGAATCGTCGAGGAGCCCCGCGGGAAGGGGACTCAGGCCTGGATCGTCCGAGATCTCAGGCTCGGTGAAGACGTCCACGAAACGAAGATCCCTATACAAGTTGAGGTAGCCGCGCGTTTCGAAGGTTAGATCGCGAGGTAGGAAGAAGCGAACACCGCCCTCGACCTGGTTGGCCCGTTGAAGCCCGGGTTCGAGGGGTACGTCGCCGAGGCCAGGAAGCGGAATGGCAAAAGTCGCCGGTCTGGTGCCGAGCCCCCATCCGACGAAGAGGTCGGCCACGTCGAGCGCGTGGAAGGTCGCGCGCGCGCGGGGGTTGACTGAGGCGTCTCGATGCCCGCCAGTGCTCCATACGTCGGCGCGCACACCAAGCGATAGATCCAGCCACGATAGCGCCGAGATGTTTGCGTCGACGAATGTGCCTCCGAAGAGCCTGCGATCTTGGGCGGCGAAAGCTGGATCGCATGGAGCGGAGACGTTCTGGATGCCGGGCGTGCACCGCGCGGAGCCAAATAAACTGGACAGGTCTCCGCCGATGCGAAGCTGGACTTTCGGGGCCCCGTAGATCGCCCAAAACCTCGGGCCGATTCGGTGGATACTCGCGCCCGCATCGGAGACCGCGCTCGCCGACGCATCCTCGACATCGGAGAAATCGTAGCCATAGAGCATCGTTCCCACGAAATCCCATCGCTTCACCTTCCCCATGAATCGGGCTTCGACGCGATGGAACTGAAGGTCCAGCGCGAGCCGTTCCATCGGGTCGCTGGCGTCGATCGTCGAGTCATCGCGCCCTCCGAGCGCCACCATCTCGAAGCGCGATCGCGGGCTCATCGCCACACCGGTGCGGTATTGATAGTCCCAATAGTCGACGTCGGCGTCGACGTTGATCGCACCGAGCACGAGGTTGGGAAACCCGTAGCGACCGGCAAAGGTCATGGACCCCTCCTTGGGCGTGGGTACGTTGAGCAAGCCGGACACGTCGATGGCGCGTAGCTCAGCTTCGCCGTGGACGCGGTCATTGGGGATCCGGCGAGCTCTTGCGGCCACTACGCCGCCGGTGAACCCACCGTAGCGGGCGGGCCCGGCCCCTGAGTACAGATCGACTCCGCCGATCAACCCCGAATGCACGGTCGCTGGCCCGAGCGCGGAGTGGAACAGTAGAGGAATGGGGAT